>DATNOY010000409.1:0-2987 GCA_036703495.1 Coleofasciculaceae cyanobacterium | reverse complement strand
ACCCAGCCATCGACTCCTAAATCGGCCCTGGAAGATGTATTGCCCTGGCAGTAGAGTTTGAAATACCAGTGGTAAAACAGGTTTTCTTGAAGGGCATAGTCTGGTGAATTGGGGAGGCTAATGCGGACAATTCCTGGGGTTGCCGGTAAGGTAAAGCGGGCATGGTAGAGCCGGGTTGTTTCCTGAAGTCCCACTAAGACTGAGAATTCACCGAAGCCAACCTGACTCGACCCATAGGGGACGTACACCAGCAGCGTCGGATGGGCAGAGGTGGTGAGTACGGGATTTTCAACAGGAATTAAGGCGATGAGAGGTTTTGCAGTTGTACCGCAGTCCGTCGAGCCGCTCAGCGATCCCCCCCCTCGCGTACCGTTTGGCGGGGGGGTGGAAGGCGGTCGGGGTCGGGCGAAGCTACCAGTGCTGCCTGCGGCAGGTGGCGTGGCAGACGGCAAGGCCAATCCAGGTGATGCGATCGCCCCCAGTAAGCCCAGGATCAGGAGCGATCGCCACCCGTAGAACCCCCTCACCCGTTGAGGATATTGCTGGATAGAATTTTGCATGATTCACCTTCCTTTCCGCACAAACTTGAGTACGCCTGAGACACCACTGGTTGCACTCAACCCCAACAGCGCTGGCACTAGCGGCATCCAGCCGCCTTGAATTAACAAGATTAGACACAGCTGATGTAGCACCAGCATAGCTGCAACGGTCGTACCGCCTAACCACAGGGGCGATCGACACCGCCAAGCCAACACGCCTCCCAAGGCAGACCACAGCAGGATCCAGAGGGCATCTCCCCACTGCACTGCCTGATACTGCGGCAACCCCCAGATGAGTGGGCGCTGATCTAGGACGGCACTCAGCATTTGGCTCACCATATGGGCATGAATCCAGAGTCCGGGCATCTCTCCATAGGGTGTGGCAAAACTATCATTGGCGATCGGGGCAGTTACGCCAATCAGCACCACGCGATTTTCGACCAAGCTACGGTTGACCGCGCCTTCTAGGAGCTGCGTCAGGGTAACATGGGCACCTGGCTGAGCCGTGCGATAGTTGATCATCACCTGATTGCCTCGGAGGTTGGAGTAGCCGACAAACCGGGTGGGAAGTTGGGCAAATTCGACGTTGCCAAACTGCCAGTTTTGCGTGGCTGGGTTGACCTGCAACGGCTGAACCTGAGCGGCTGTCAAAAACTGGTAGGTGAGCTGCCAGCTAAAGCTGTAGGGCGTCAGGCAGGCTGAGGCGGCGTTAGACTGGTGCGGGTCGTAGGATAAAAATTGGCGGCGAACCGAGTGTTCGGCAGGGGTTGATTGCCCTTGTCCAACTACATCACTGCGATCGCTGCTGGGAGCAGCACTGCCATCCATGGGCAAATCGCTAAATCCGACCTGATTGATTTGTTGGTCTGCCGAAAACTCCGGCGGCGGAGCCAGCAGATCGCGATCGGTCGCTCCGGAGAAACAGACCAGGAACAGATTGGGATGCTGTTGAAACTGCGCTAGAAACGCCGATCGCCCCGGTGGACGAGCCTGATAGCGATGCATATCTAAGCCGATGGCACGAGGCTGCATGGGGATGAGTTTCTCAATGGCAGCGGCTAGCGTCGCATCGGATTGGGGATAGCCATAGCGCTGGGTATCTGCTTGCGTCACTTCCACCACTAAAATGCGGGCATCGGCACTGTCTTGACTGGGACGCAAGCGCATTAGATGGTCATAGGCGCTGAGCTCAAGTGGCTGCAGCCAGCCTAAACAGCGAATGCCTATCAGCATACCCGTAGCGATCGCTCCCACGACCACGCCAGTCTGGAGTCCTCGCCCGTTAGGAAAAGCCCAGCGACGGGCTGGCTGGGGTTGGGGCAAATCGGCTGCAGGTGTCTCCCGTAAGCGCTGCCAGCTCAGTGGCACCTCCGCCGGATTTTGGCAGATGACTGGCAACCAGGAGGCGCAAGGAAATTGATTTTCTAAACCTTGAAGTTTCTCCCGGGCTTCCCGTACGGCTCGATAGCAGGATTTGCCGCCTGCAAATGCCGTTAGCCAATGCTTGAGAAATGCTTGCGCCACCTGATCGGGAACCGGCTGCCGCATGACAATCAGTTGGGGAATGTGGAGATCTGCCATGGCGCGCGCTAGCCCCAAGCCATCACAAGAATTGAACAGCGCCAGCTTTAATCCGCGAGCGATCGCCGCTCTCAAGGCATTTTTGAGCTGGGCAATGGTTAATCGTTCCGTGCGGTTAATGGCAATTTCGCCCTCGGCTCCATCAGCTTGGCTATCGCTATGACCGGCAAAGAATAAAATATCCCAGCCCTGCTCATCCCAAAGCCAGCGATCGAGTTCTGAGCGCTGTGGTTCCACCAAAAAGACGGTTTCGGCCGTGGGCAACTGTTCAAATAGCAGCCGGTCTTGCTGAACATCAATGCCTTCACTGTTTCCCAGAATCGCCAAAATTCTCACCCGACCGGTAGCAGAGCGGGGCGTTACCTCGACTCGTCCATAGTCTGGTGTGCTCAATGCCACCTCTGCTTGAGGATAATCGTCAAAAAAGCCCCAGAGATGCCAGGGAAACTGCCGTAATTGGCTGTCCTCAGTTTCCACAATTACGCGAATCTCGTCCTGGGGCAGCAGCCGAGTTCGCAATTGCCGTTCCACCTTGCTGAATGAACTAAACTCCAACCAGCGCTCCAACTGAGTCTTTAACTGCTGGCAAAGCTGCTGAAATGCCGCCTCAGAAACATGAGTTAGCCCATCGTCTGCTTCAATCTCAATTTTGGATGCTGATTGCCGCCAATTAATACGACAGTAAAGGGCAACGTAGAGCGATCGCCAACGTCCGTATAGCTCTGACAGTTCATGCGCAGCAGGTAGGCTAGCCGTCCACTGCAAAGGCGCAGCACCCTCCTCCCACAGTTGCACCGTCACCGTTGGGAACCCTTCGTGCCAGTTGCCCTTTGCCAATTTGAGTACCACCAACTGACTCATAGCCAT
>DATNOY010000408.1:0-3542 GCA_036703495.1 Coleofasciculaceae cyanobacterium | reverse complement strand
AGCAAACATGCCGATTCTCCCCAGCCTGTGATTGTGGCTCAGAGTTCGGCTGAGTTTGCCAGTCGCCACTTAGAAACGGCAGATCTGCAGCCAGTCGGGCAGCAGCTGCTCAGCTGTGCCGCGCAGTGGCTACCCTGGCTCGCCCAGCCTGAACTTTTGCAAGTGCATCGCTGGCGCTATGCCTTTGCATCCCGCCCGCTTTCCAGCCTTTACTTAAGCACAGACCAGCCTTTGCCCCTAGTTTGTGCTGGCGATTGGTGCGGCGGCCACCAGGTTGAACAGGCGCTGCGATCGGGTTGGGCCGCGGCCGCGGCAATTGGGGCGCAGTTGCCCGATGCAGCCCCGCTAAATTCAGCAGCGACGAATTTTAGGGAAGTGCTGCGATCGCTTTAGGGCTATTACTTGAGGGCTATGGCTTTACCCATGCCGCAGATCGGTACAGTGATGATTCCCGGATGATCCCCGATTGGATCCCGGATTCAAAATTGGGGTTGAATCCTTATGAACAGACCCTATCTTTAAAGGTGACTCAGCAAAAAGTATCGATAGACAAATGGCTATCGATACTTTTTGGGTTATGGATTTGTCTAGTGATGAATCGGCTCCCGATCTAGGCAGGAACGCGATCGCCCGACAAGTTAACAGAGTCTGGAACTACCCAAAACTACTCAGTAGCCTCAGCTCCATCCTGGTTCATGTTGTCGCTGTTTTCGTCCTCTTGGGCGTTACCACCACTGCCATACCGTCTCTTACCAAATCGACCGACATTAGTGCGCTTGCGGAATTTGCGAGCGTAAGCCTGATTACGGAGTGCTTTTTCTTTCTTTTGGTTGCGGCGTTTAGCCATTCTGAACCTCTTTTACACCTTCTTTAGATCTATTGGGCTAGCCGAGAAAAACTAGTGCGATGGCATGCCGCTCTAGCGAACATTACTCGCAGCGATTCAATCAAACATTTCCCACAGGATGTCTACTCTATCATAGTTTCCAACTTGTGCTTCGGCTGCGATTCGAGATGATTCGAGACAGACAAACCCGCAATCAAGGTTTTGGCCAGCACTAATGCTTGTTCTCGGCTCTGGATTTTGCCCTCAGCTTTAGCCAGTTGAATGGCTTCTAACAGTTGACCAATTTGCGGCCCGGGCGGCAGTTTGAGCTGCGTCATTAAATCTCGCCCCGTCAGGGCCGGCATGGGATGAGCGACGGGATCAGTGGGATCAAGGAAGCGCTCAATCAGAGGAGCGATCGCTGCGGCTGGGGTGTTAAGGGCGACTGCCAGCACCGCCAGTGCTGGAAATGCCGCTCCAACTCCCCGAAACATCAAGAACTGATCTCGCAGCGACAGACAGGACAACCCCCCAGAAGCTGCTGTTTTGTCTAGCCATTGCATCACAGCGAGCGCCGTCTGAATTTCAGCACGGCTATATTTCAGATGCCATAGCTCTTGCTCTGCGGTGGGTAAATCGGGGCTAATCAGGCAAACCAGTTTGGCAATTTTCAGCCAACTGCGACCCGTCCCTGAAGCTTTTTGCTGATCCCGCAGCCAGCCCGATAGATCAAAGCCTTTCACCCACCAAGTATCAGAAAGGGCGATCGCCGCTCGATCCACTGCGGCTAGCTGCTTTAAACCGGCCGCAGTCGTACCTGGAAACCAGTACTGGAGCAAGCCATCTTGCCAGGCCATGGCCAAAAACGGCGTGCCTTTTTCGGTACTGAGCAAATAGCCAATTTCGCCCTGAACCCGCTCAGCCGCAATCTCTTGCAGCAATCCGGCAAACCGATGAATCGTTTTTTGGGTTTCGGGTTCTAAGGTAAACCCTAACTGAGCCGCCTGCCGATAGGCCCGCAGCAGCCGCAAAGGGTCTTCTTTCAAATTTTCGGGATCTACCATCTGGATCACCCCTTGCCGCAGGGCGATCGCCCCTTGCAGGGGGTCTAAAATCTCTTGCGTATGAGGGCTGTAGGCGATCGCATTGACGGTAAAATCGCGCCGCCGCAAATCTTCTTCCAGGCTGCCCCCGACCTGCTGAGCAAAATCAACCGTGGCGTTTTCAAACACCACCCGAGCAATTTGCCGTTCGGCATCTAGCAACACAAACCCAGCATGATAGTAGCTGGCGATCGCCTTAGCAATTTTGACGGCTCCTTCCGGCAGCACAAAATCTAGATCTAAATAATCTGCATGTCTGCCCAGCAAGGCATCTCGGACATTACCACCCACCAGATAAGCAGCACGGGGCAGCCAATCCAAACTGAAAGGCCACGTTTGAGGCGACAGCACGGAGGCATCTAACCCCTGCAATCGCGCAATCTCTGTAAACAAATGCGTCCGTTCCAACAGTCCATCCAAATTGATTTACAACATCTGATATCAAATCCGGTTAATCGCTTGGGATCAGGGGTATGGGGCAGAACCCCATGCAAGAGGCAGAACCCTCTGCCCCCCATTCTTACTTATTGAGGTGATTCCAGCGGATTTGATAATGGCTAGACCCAGCTCCAAAATGGCGATTGGGGATAATTCCCTTTGCCCCCTCTTAGCGCTTGCTAGTTCTTCCAACTTCTTTCTTTCATTTTGTCAACATTCCTTCCTGGGGACTGCCTGTTTTACTAAAACTTGAGGTAGATTAGCAAAAAAGGGGCAGACAGCTACTAGCTGATTTTCTTCTAGGCTGACTTTCCTGCTAACGTCTGGAGGGCTTGACGATGTGTATTTGCATAAATTGCCATTATGTCGATCGCTGCACGACATACAATGCCGTAGAACATCAACATCAGCAGCGCCACCTGACCGAAACGCCGGATTTTGAAGCCGTAGAACCCACCATCAATGTCAACATTCGCCCCAGAGAAGATGAGATTGAGATGGAATGGGATGTGGTGGGTTGCCTCAGCTTCAAGGAAGAAGTAGGCAAGTGGGCCCGTCTGCGTCCGGGCGAACTGATCCCCACCTAATCTAACCCTCTGACCGTTTAAAAAATAACAGTCTAAAAATCGGCGCTGAGGGGCGTCCGGGGGAAAGGGATCACATCCCGCACATTTCCCATCCCCGTCATAAATTGCACTAGCCGCTCAAAGCCCAAACCAAATCCTGCGTGCGGCACCGTGCCAAAGCGGCGTAAATCTAGATACCACCACAGCTCTTCTTCAGGAATACCCATGTCTTGGATGCGGCGTTGGAGAAATTCCAGCCGCTCTTCCCGCTGCGAGCCACCAATGATTTCACCGATTTTGGGAGCCAAGATATCCATGGCCCGCACAGTTTTGCCATCCTCATTCAGCCGCATATAGAATGCTTTAATCTGAGCCGGATAGTCTGTAACGATTGTCGGTTTTTTGAAGTAATCTTCCGCCAGATAGCGCTCATGTTCTGACTGGAGATCTAACCCCCAAGACACTGGGTATTCAAAGGTTTTGTCTGCTTTTTCCAAAAGGGCGATCGCCTCGGTATAGGTGACTCGGGCAAACTCGTTGTTAATGATGTTATCTGCTGTGGCCAGCACCGAATCATCAATCCGCTGATTGAAAAATTCCATATCTTCG
>DATNOY010000407.1:0-2437 GCA_036703495.1 Coleofasciculaceae cyanobacterium | reverse complement strand
TCAGGCTTATCTTGCTGTTGCCAAACTTAAAGGACCGAACTGGTATTTTGTAACGGTATACCCCAAATCACTTTTGGTAGGACGAGCCTTCGAAAATGCTCAGTTCATCTTGATCTTGGGTTCGATCTCGCTGCTGGTTGAAATTGCTTCGCTGTTCTACGTGCTGCGCCAAAAAATTGCAGTTCCCCTTAAAGCATTGTTAGGGGCAACTGATCAGGTTGCAGCAGGGCAGTTTGATGTTCATCTAGACACACAACGCCAGGACGAATTAGGGCGACTCGCGAGTTCATTTACCACGATGGCAGATCAACTCCAAGCGTCTTTTACCACTCTGGAACAACGCGTCGCGGCCAGAACCACCGAGTTAGCCGAAGCAAAGGCTGAAACTGAGCAAGCCAATCGAGAATTGGAGCAGCATGTTTTAGAGAGAACAGCTGAACTGGCAGCTACCTTGGAACAGTTGAAACAGTCTCAACTCCAGCTTGTCCAGAACGAGAAGATGTCCGCCTTAGGACAACTGGTGGCAGGGGTAGCTCATGAAATTAATAACCCGTTGGGATTCATTCGAGGCAATTTAGCCCATGCCTCTCAGGGCCTCCAGAATTTGACAGATCACTTGAAATTGTATAGAGACAATGCTCCAATTTCTAAGATTAGATCCCATGCAAAGGAAATAGACCTCCATTATCTGTTAGAAGATTTGCCAAATATGATCCGCTCTATGAAGGAAGGCACTGAAAGAATTCAGGGCATTAGTGCATCTTTGCGGATATTTTCTCGGGCTGATACTGTAACTCCTATAGAATTTGACCTGCATGCTGGAATTGAGAGTACCCTGCTGATTCTCAAGCACCGCCTGAAGGCGAATGAAGCACACCCTGAAATTCAAGTTATCCGTCAATATGGCGATTTGCCTAAGTTGATGGGCTTCCCGGGTCAGCTCAACCAGGTCTTTATGAACCTGCTGTCTAATGCCATTGATGCTCTGGAAGAAGCGAACCAGGGAAAATCTTTTAACGAACTGCTGCGCTCTCCGAATCAAATTTTGATCCAGACGCTACAAGCGGGCGATCGCCTCATCATTCGAGTTCAGGATAATGGCAGCGGTATGGCTGAGGAAGTCAAGCAGCACATTTTTGACTACTTATTCACCACTAAGTCTGTAGGAAAAGGGACAGGCTTGGGGTTGGCGATCGCGGCCCAAATTGTTAGAGAGAAGCATAATGGCACCCTGGAGGTTGAATCCGTGCTGGGTCAAGGCTCAATTTTTACCATTACACTGCCATTAATCACCCAAAGTACAGACAATGAAGCACTCGTCGGCTAAAATCGTCGTGATAATATGCAGGTGCTAAATCTGCGGATCGTCCTACTCTGTGCATTTCTACTCAGTATTCCTTTGGATTTGGAACCAGCTCTGCCAAAGGATACGGCAGGAATTTAGAGGTTTCTCTCGCAGCTTTTTGCTGAGAAAACTCAAAATGCCTTGCAAAATTTTCGTTGATCAGATCATGAAGGGTGCAATTACAGCGGGAGTCTCATGGCTGGGTCAAGGCTCGGTTTTGTCTAAGGAAAAGCATTGAACTTTTAGCTGAGATAAGCTTTTCAAAAACATCGGCAACATCCAATACGGAGTAAACGCCAAGCTTTCTGCTATTGTTTGAGCAGTTCAATGTTGGATGCACCCTGCCTATTTGGCCCAGTTTTGGTTCTTCCTTGTATTCTTGATGGGGTGCAACCTGTGTTTTTGTTGACTGCATGAAGGGTGATTCCTATGATCCCAATGTTTGAGTCAATGCTATCCGGACTCTACAACGGCGAAGACGTTTAGCAAGAAGGAGCTAGAGAGTGACGGCAGGATTAGAGCTAACTCCTGGGACTCGAATTAATGGTCGCTATCGCATCCAGCGAGTTCTGGGACGAGGCGGGTTTGGGCGCACCTATCTGGCCGCAGACGATCGTCGCTTCGGTGATGCTTGCGTACTCAAGGAATTTGCTCCCAGCAGCCAATCTGATCCGATTGTGGCTCAAAAATTGCGTGAACTGTTCCAGCGAGAGGCAACTGTTCTCCACAAGCTCAACCATCCTCAGATTCCGCAATTTTTTGCGGTGCTTGAAGAAGATGGGCGCTTGTTTATTGTTCAAGAATATATCAACGGCAAAACCTATTGGCGAGTACTGCAAGAACGGCAGCAGTATCGGAAAACCTTCAGTGAGATAGAAATTGTCCAGTGGCTTAAAGACTTGCTGAAAGTCTTGGACTACCTACACTCACAAAATATTGTGCACCGAGATATTGCACCCGACAATATCATGCTGCCCCGCGGCAAAAAGCTGCCTGTCTTAATTGATTTTGGGGTGGTCAAGCAAGTGGCTACCCACTTTTACGGCATGAGTGCGGTCAACGCTGACGGGTTAATTCAAGCCTCTGTCTCAG
>DATNOY010000406.1:0-5558 GCA_036703495.1 Coleofasciculaceae cyanobacterium | reverse complement strand
CAACTTTCGCGAGATATTACGCAACAAATACTGGCGATTGCGCGTTCAGGAAACCTGGAACAAAGTTTGGCGGATTTTGTTTTACATCATCCGCATTTCCTTTGGGATAGTGCTGATTGCTTCGATCATTTTAATTTTCCTAGCTATTTTGCTCATCACGATTGCTGCCCTCAGCTCTAAAGATGGCAACAACGGCGGCAGTAACGACAGACAGGGTAGCTTTGGCGGAGGCTTCTTCATGCCTTCAGCCTGGGACTGGTACTGGATTTTTTCGCCCAACTATGGCTCCTCTTATCCCAGAGGTTCTCAACGGCGATCGCCAGCGCGCACAGTTCGCGGCAAGCCAGAAGAACCCAGCATGAATTTTTTGGAAGGTGTCTTCTCGTTCCTGTTTGGCGATGGCAATCCCAATGCTGATCTAGAAGACCAGCGGTGGCGAGTCATTGGCACAGTCATCCGTAACCATGGCGGAGCAATTGCGGCAGAACAAGTAGCGCCCTACCTAGACACTGTCGGTCACATGAGCCCTGCTCAGGCAGATGAAGACTACATGCTGCCGGTATTGATCCGCTTTAACGGTAGACCGGAAGTCAGCCCTGAAGGAGAGATTATTTACCACTTCCCCGACCTGCAAGTTACAGCCACCCAACGTCAATCCAAACCTGTCTCTGCCTATCTCAAAGAGACCCTCTGGCAGTTCAGCCGCGCTGGCAGCGGACAAATTATGGCAGCTATTGGGTTAGGGGGCATCAACCTAGTCGGGGCACTGATGCTGGGTAGCCTACTGCGAGATGGCACGATCGCTGCGCAAATTGGGGGATTGGTTAGCTTTGTAGCTGGCATTTATGGCATCCTGCTGGCTTATGGCATTGGCTTTCTGGCAATTCCCTTGATTCGCTACTTCTGGGTGCAGCGGCAAAACCAGAAAATCGAAGCTCGTAACCAGCAGCGGCAGGAACGGGCGATCGCGCTGAATGCCGCCTCAGACGACTTAAATCAAAAGCTCGCTTTTGCCCAACAGTTTGCGGCCGAAACCGTGATTAACGAAAAGAATCTGGCCTACACCACCGAAACGGATCTGACCGAGCAAGAGTTTCTTAACGCTGACAAGGTAGATGCCGAATGGCGGAAACGGTTGGGGGAAGCCGAACCCTAATGGAAGACCGTTAGCGATCGGCTGCTCGCGCTACTCGAAAATAAACCGCTTTAACGTTTGCCCAATCGATTGCAAAAAGCCACGAGAGCTGGGGTGAGCCTCATCATAGTGCAGCGCCTGTTGCAAGAGCGATTTATCAATGGTTTGCATCCATTGCTTCAGGCGCTTATGTTCAGCAAGGTCGGGCGGTAATTTAGTGAGAGCCGTATGCCAGAGGGCGATCGTTTTATCGATCTGCTCTTGCTGAGCGTAAAGAATCCCTAGATTGGTTAACGTGTTTGCTTCACTCAAGGGATCTTGCAGCGTTGCAAACAAGCTCAGACTTTGCTCATACAAGTCTTTAGCTTTATCCCATTGCTGCTGCCGCAAATAAGCATTGGCTAAGTTGTTGAGTATCGAAGCTTGCTTGGATCGATCGTTCAACTGATGGGCTGCATCCAGCGCCAGGCGATGGGTTTTTTCCCAATCTGCCCAATGCATGCGGACATCACAAAATCTGACCAGACTTTCCGTTAAGGCGATCACAAGTGGCCAGGCTTCTGCTTGGTACGCCCAGTCTGTCGCAGCCAAGAGATTGAGCCGCTCTGCTTCAAACCAGTTCAACGTACCCGAAAAAATCGTGCGCTCCAGCACCGGCAACGACTGCCGACTGCGGCGGCTCAGCACCAAGGCCATCTCTACACAACTAGAAGGCTCCAACCCCACTTCCATTAGCCTGGCGGTTTCCAAATACCATTGACAAACCCGCAGTCGGGCCGCTTGCCGGGTCTCTGCAGCTTCTTCCACAGCCAATTGCCCTCGCACCAGCAGCCGAATGAGATCATGCACAAAGCGAAAGCGATCGCCCCCTAGAGATTCCAATAACCGAAACCGAATCAGCTGTTGCATCGCTTCTCTAGCAATATTCAGCTCCGACTCCAGCAAAACGGCTGCTACAACCGTCGTAAAGCTAGGTTCTATCAACAATCCCAGCAGCCGCAGCAGGCGAGCTGCCGCCGGATCAAGCTGCTGATAGGTCAGGATAAAATTGGCACGGATCTCGGCATGACTGAGATGCAATTGCTTCAATCGTTTGCGTTCTTCCGTTAATTGTTCAACGGCTGCTTGCAGCGATCGCTCCGGCTGCTGCCGCAGCAGACTGCCAAACGTACAGATTGCCAACGGCAAGCGACTGCAAAGGTTAACCGCACTCATCCCCAACTCCGGCTCTGCCTGCACAGCACCTGCAGGGGCAAATTTTTGCAGTAATTCCAGTGCTGAAATTTCTGACATTTCCGTCAGATCCAGCAGGGTAGCTCCTGGTAAATTAGTCAACCGTTTGCGGCTCGTAATCAAAACAGCACATATGCCATCCACAGGCAACAGCGATCGCACTTGCGCTTCATCCTCGGCATGATCCAACAGCAGCAGCGATCGCTTCTCGGACAGGAAGCGTTGTAAAAGACGCGATCGCTCCTCCCCGTCAGTAGGCATGTCAGCATCCTTCACCCCCCAAGATCGCAGCCAATGGGACAACACATCGGCTAGTTCCAGAGGCTGATTGTCATTGCCGCGCAAATTGATGTAGAGCTGAGCATCGGCAAAGATGTCGCACACCTGCTGAGCAATATGAATGGCTAACGTCGATTTACCCACCCCAGCCCGCCCAGAAATCGCCAATATAATCGGAGAGTTGTGTCCTGGCAGGTTAGCTTGTTGGAGAAGGGCGATCGCATCGTCTAGCTTGGCTTGACGACCGACAAACTGTTCAATATCAGACGGTAATTGATGCAAGGTTGGAGCTGGAATCAGACGGCTTTGCAATAAACGGGCCAATCCTTCAGCGTCTCCCATGTCGCGACGCAGGGAGCGATGAAATTGCAGTGGATACCCCGATCGTTCGCCAGTCATGAATTGCTCCATCTGGTAGCTCACCGCTACAAGCCCTATAAAGTAGTAACGAAAATAGAACCCTGTAAGAGAATAGGTATCAACCCTGGATGCCAACTGAATGAACTACAGCCCTTTGCACTTACGTGAAGTGTGGGTTATTTTTTAGCCGCTGCGCGGAGCGTAGCTGCTAAAAAATAGCGGTTGACGCAATTGAAAACTGCTGTCAATGAGAGTTGGGGAGCTTGACAGCATTGCTACAAAATTGCCATTCACATCCAATTGCCATTCACATTCAATTGCCATTCAATGGCCATAACGCTAAAGATGAAGATCTGAGACGATACCTGTCCCAAATTCCATTCCCATTCTTAACGCTTGGGGCTACGGCGATCGCTCAGGCAACTCAGGCGATCGCCCTGAATAGCTTGCAGTAGCCCTAGCTGAGCTAAGTCACCGAAGCATCAGTCGGGAAAGGGGACACAGCCCTTTTCTAAGAACAAGTCCCCTCTTCCCGCTCTCCTCACAATTGCTTGAAATGCCCTTCTTACTCTAACTTTCAGCAGTCGTGCGATCGCATCAGGACAATCAGACGTGAAACTAGTTGAGGACTTGCTTCAACTCTGACATAGCCCGCTTAATCTCCAGCATCAGCACCCCTTGTTTTGCCGCTTTGCTGGCCAACACCAAAAATACTGCATCCTCGCCACAACTCGTCAGAACACTAAAGCCTTCATCACCCTCCACATAAATGCGATCGATGCCACCTCGGGCCAACTCCACACCAATCCGTTCACCCAGCGACAACATGGCCGCAGACATGGCCGAAACTCGCTCTTCATCCATTGCGCCCGGTAAGTTAGCCGAAAGCGGTAATCCATCGGGCGTTACCACCGCTGCACCTTGAATGTCAGCAGTCGTTGTCACAAAGTTCTGCAAAATATAGCTCAGCTTCTCTGTATTAATTGCCATAGTTTCATCCCTCGTTCATTCAGAAAGTTGGTATCAAATCTTCCAGTGTTCGCGATTTTCAGACTAAAGCAGCGGTCGATACACCAAAACATCGTGGCTACTGCCTCGTAAAACAGATTCTGTATGTTGCCCACGCATGCGTTTGCCAAACAGAGCTTCTATAAAGCCCTGAATTGCTCCTAACGTGTAGGTACATTGCCGAGAAGAGCCTTCTGGTTCACCTGCTGAGCAAACCGTCTCTCGCGTGTAGACAACGAACGCTTCTCCGTCTGATTCAATCTTGTCGATAATGCACAAGCGGGTTCCCTCTTTACCCAAAATCAATCCTAGTTTTGTCGCAATTTCATCCAAAGGCAGGGTGGATCCTTGGTCAACAAGATTGAGCTGATGTGCCAAATTCTTGCCCCGCTGCCGACCTGCGGCAATCAGGGCAATTGCCGCTGCTTTGTCGCCTAAGGCTTCTTCCATGCCAACAACAGCTGATTTGAAGCACACTGCACTCATGAAATCACCGAGTTCATGGCGCATAGACCGTTCTGCCACTTCCATAACCTGATACCTCCCAATTGGGTTTTCATCATGGTTCGCCGTCGGAAAATTTAAGAGATTTGAAAAGTGAGTTTTGTCATTTGAGTAGAGCGGAACGTAACGAAGAGTTTAGAGTTAGAGGCTCCCTCTTGAGATATTGTGCTCCCGATCCTTTCGTACCCAACAAGAAGCAGGCTACAGCATGACATGCAATACTTTTCAAAAAATCTCTAACGTAGGCGATCGCTTTACTCTGCTTAGTTCAGCATCAATAATCCGGACAAATATCAGACTTTTTATAAAATAAATATTGGAATTAAAATCACGATTTTTAACTCGCCGTTTGAGCCTGAAATTATTAAAACATTGTGACAATTTAGCTATTTTTTCCGCACAGAAAACTCTAGAAAAATCTTTGAGAAAGGGATAGAGATAGCAATTTTTCTTCCGTATAACCATCTGTCAAGTCTTGATTTGGCATGAGTTTTAAGCCTATCAAGTCTCTTCTGGCGGATCTATAAAATTGCCAAACTATTTCCCTTACCCCATCTTTCAGGTTGGAATATGGAGACACAAAATATCTCATCCTGCTTCCCTTAAAAAGAGAGTTTAGGGAGAATCAAAAAGTGTCTAAAATCACAGGGAACTGCTTTTAAATCCCTTTCTAAAAAGAGGATTTATCACCTTTGCTCATATATTTATCCAAGACAGGATAAACTTCCTTAAGAAATACTTAAAAAGCGTCATCTTTCAGATTTTCAAAATTCAATACACTACATTTCAAGCTAGTTATATATAACTAGCTTTCAGCATTTTCAGACTGAATGATTAATGCTTAGTTCTACAAAGATCCTGAAATTAAATCGTTTTTCAACAATGCTGCGGCAGCCCATCATTCTAACTTTGATTATCGCTGCCTGCTCAAAAAATTTGCCCAATATAGCAATCCCAAATAATGTGTGAGCAAGGGGTAAAGGGGGCAGTGCCATCTTTTGGGGGACGGGGTCCCCAACCCCGCTGGGGGTTTCTCACA
>DATNOY010000405.1:0-8363 GCA_036703495.1 Coleofasciculaceae cyanobacterium | reverse complement strand
ACCATTCTCCTTTCAATGTAGGACTCTCCATGGAGCTACCTAGCTTTAACCACGAGCAAGTGTTGGAGTTGGCTCAGCGATATGGCTTGGAATCTGCTGAAACTTATACAGCACCGCTCATCGACTTGCTAGGCGGCAATCCTTATCTGACTCAGTTAGCGCTCTACCACATCAGCACTAAGGAAATCACACTAGAGCAACTGCAAAAACAGGCGATCGCGGCAGACGGCATTTTTGGCTCTCATCTCCGTCAGCAGCTTGCGCAGCTCCAGCTTTATCCAGAGTTGCTGAGCGCCTTTGAGCAGATGATTCATGCTTCAGAACCTATTGATCTCAACCCCATAGCCGGATTTAAGCTGCAAAGTATGGGGCTGATTCAGTTCTCTAACTTACAGGCTATGACCACCTGCAGGCTCTACCGCTGGTATTTTGAAACTGCGCTAAGAACGCTTTCTGTTGCATCTTTCTAACGGCAATTCTTTAAAGGCACATCTTCTAAGAATCGAGTTCAGTTTATCTGGCTTTAGCTGCAGGCACCCTGTTTTGAACCCAAGTTTGCACTCAAGCTTTATAGTGCTACGCACTCAGATGAAAACAGGGGTGTGAGGGCTGCGTCCCCAGCCAGGGCTTCCACCCGCACCCTCTCTCATCTTTATAAGGACCGCTATAAATTGAAAATTTTAACCGAGAGCCGTAACAGCATCATTGCTAGACAAAATTGAATTCAGGTGGTTCTATCTTTCATTTCGAGCTTGCCAGCCCCATGTTCCACTGCATCCCTCTCCTCAACAGAGATTTCTCAATTTCTCTGTACAGAAGAGACGCATTTTTCGGCAATTTATAATCATTGACCTATGTTTGCCGCTCAGCGTCCACCACAGCTTTATCAAGTCGGAGGCAGTCTTCCCATTGATTGCCCCAGTTATGTGCAACGCCAAGCCGATGAGACGCTCTATCGAGCGCTGCTGAATCATGAATTCTGCTACGTGTTTAATGCGCATCAGATGGGTAAGTCTAGCTTGCGCGTGCGGACAATGCAGCGGTTGCAAGCCTTAGATATTTGCTGTGGCGTTGTTGATATCACGGCGATCGGCAACCATCAGGTGACGCCAGAACAATGGTACGCTTCGGTGATCGGGTCGCTGGCAACCAGTCTACAGCTCACGGTAAATTTGCGCCTGTGGTGGCGCGATCGCCAGCATTTATCGCTGGCTAGCAGACTCCAGGATTTTCTGGAAACTGTTGTGCTGGCTCAAATTCCGCAAGATATTGTCATCTTTGTAGATGAGATTGATAGCGTCCTGAGCTTGCCCTTTGATGTAGATGACTTTTTTGGGCTGATTCGTGCCTGCCACAGCAAGCGCGCCGAACAGCCTGCCTACCGACGCCTCAGCTTCGCGCTCTTGGGTGTTGCGACTCCTTCCCATCTCCTGAGCGACAAATCCCGAACTCCTTTTAATATTGGACGAGCAATTGAACTACAAGGTTTTCAATACTCGGAGGCAATGCCGCTGTTACCTGGCTTAGCTGTGGTTCACCCCCAGCCCGAAGCTCTGTTGCAACCCATTTTGTCCTGGACGGGTGGACAGCCGTTTTTGACCCAAAAACTCTGCCAACTTGTGGTGCAACGGGGCAGACGCAAAAGTTATGGGGAACTGGGCAAATGGAACAAAGGGGCAGAATTACCGCCCGCCCAGTTGATTGAGCACATTGTCCGATCGCATATTTTGCCCCATTGGGAAACCCAAGACGAACCAGAACACCTGCGTACTATTCGCGATCGCCTGCTGTACAACGACCAACGCGCCAACAGGCTGTTAGGGCTATATCAACAAATTCTGGTAGCGTCAGAAGCCCGACGTCAGAGTTTAGAGCTGGGGCACCTCCAGCCTGCATCTGCCTTCCCCTACTCTGCCAGTCTGCAGCTCAATAACACTCCCGAACAAATGGATCTCCTGCTCTCTGGCTTAATAGAAAACCACCAGGGCACATTGCGCGTCAAAAACCCTATCTATCGAGCCATTTTTAATCTCCAGTGGGTGCAAGCGCAACTGGATGCAATGCGCCCTTATGCCTCATCCTTGCAAGGTTGGCTCAGCTCTCATCAACAGGATGAGTCGTATCTGCTGCGAGGCAAAGCTTTGCAAGATGTACTGGACTGGTCGCAAGGCAGAAGCCTCAGCGATTTGGACTACCAATTTCTGGCAGCTAGCCAAACGTTGGAACAGCGAGAAGTTCGTAAAATGCTAGAAGCACAGCTAAAGGACGTAGAATCTCGTTTGGCTGACCAAAAAGCGAACGATCAACGACAGAAGCGACTCTTGACTGCAATGAGTTTGGTTGTGATGTCTGCGATCGCCTTTGGTAGCCTCACCCTTCATATGTTATGGAGCGGGTAGGACCCCCTCAACCGTGAAGGTTGCTGAACTGGAAGATTGGCGAACTGAGGACAGCCATTGCGGATTTGCTGTAATGTCTAGTTTTTGAGTAGGGGCGCACTGGCGTGCGCCCCCACTTACACTCCGAGTGGACAGGCTATTCTGCCGACTTTCTCCGCCCTCTGCCAGATGTTGAGCGAGCGGTAGCTGGCTTAGCCGCACTACTCCGTGGGCGACGACCCGTTGTTTTAGTTTGCGGTGCAGGAGCCTCGACAGGCGCTTCCTTGGCAGCCGCTGATGAACGGCGGCCGCGCTGCGTTGTCGCAACAGGTTCGGCAACTTCGGGCTGAGAAGATGGGGTAGCGACTACCTTAGCGGCTGACCCTTCAGCTAGCGCTTTCCGTGGGCGTCTTGTTCCAGTTGCACCGGATTTGCGCGCCTTGGCCGCCTTTCCTCGACCCATAGAAACATACCGCTTCAAGGTTGCAGGACTGATGACAATGCCTTTGTCTGCCAACAGCACCGCCACATCAATGTAGGTGTAGCCTTTCGACAAGGCATCTTTAATCTCTTCTTGAAGCTGATCGATAGCATCTCGAAGCGACAAATTCTCTTTGGGTTTTTCAGGCAACTGCTGTAACAGGCTGCCTGCTTGATCCACTGACTGCTTCGAAACACTGATTGCTTTGGGTCGTCTACCACTCACTACAGCCATGTTTATATCACCAGGGGTAAGTTCACATTCTCATTCTACTCTCGAGTCCATAAAATGAATACAGCTGCATCGCAATCTGAATCGTAATCATGATCCCTGGCAGCTCAGATCAGTTCTTATCCCCTATCTATCCTGCAGATTAAACAGGAAGGTGTTCAACACCAAACTCCGTTCTCGGATCTGTTTTAGAATGAGAACCCAGGCAACCTCTATCTTTTCTCCTATAGTTTGGCAGCTTATTACAGTGCTTTACACTGGATTAAATAGAGGCTATGTTCTGAAAATCGCAGGATGCATTGCAATCCATCAATTGCAATCAGCTTTAGCTCTACTTCAGCGAACCGATAGCGGTTGAGGCTTGAGTGGCGAACTAGAGGTGGAGTATTTCCAGGGCATTTGCCATTCAAATACTGGGAAATCTGGCGGAACTGGATCAATCAGTCGCTCTAACCCAGCTTTTTGAGTGGGGTAACGATACTGAGCCGCCTGAATTAAATCGTAGAGCTGTTCCCAGCATTTAAACTCAACCATTAAGGTTTCAACGCTAGTAGAACTCTCTAAGTAAATTAACGCCTTTAACGCTTTCATTTGCCATGCCCTCTAAAGTGCTGTCCTGCATCAATCGCCCAATTTGCCATGATGCGGTGGTATCAATGCAACTGTTAGCAATTCAACAATGCAGCTTACTTCCACTATGCATGACCTTGTCTTGAAAACACTCTATCTTCTTCAGGATTAAAGGCGATAACTCTGATCATTCCCAGCAATTTCATCGAAGTTAACGGCTTGGATGTTAAGGTTTCTAGACAATCGCTGGGCATCAGGGTAGACAATAGAAACAGGAGCCCGACAGCAAAAGTCAAAACCATACCTATGAACCCATCTCTTGACGAAATGCTTTCCAAAGCAACGGCCGAACGCATCAAAAGCAAAGCGCGATCGCCTTTTGAAAATGCTTATCAAGCAGCACTGATCACGGAGGAAGCGATCTACGTACAGGGCTTTTTGGTGATTGTTGGGAAACCTTACAGTCCAGTGGAGCACGCCTGGCTAGAGGTGGGCGATCGAATTCTGGATCCCACTCTGCCTCACTTGGGTGCAGCTGCTGAACACCTTCACTATTTCCCGGCTCAAAAACTGAAGCTCAAAAAGTTGAAGGCTGCTGTGGAGGAAGCCAAGGAAGATTATCCAGAGGACGATCCGTTACCGATTTATGGAGACGCGCCCTACGCCTACTATGGAGATATCATGCTAGGTGGGCAAGATTATCTAACGGCTCATCAAGCCGCAACCAAGCTGTCAAAAGAATTAAATCAGCCCTACCGCGATCTCAACTAATGGCATCAAACTTGAGAACGCCACTACAGAAACCGGATTTCTTTGGCCAAGCCCCCCATTTTGGAGGAGGCGATGCCCAGAAACCCGGTTTCTGATCTGCCTATAGCTGAAAATCTTGCTGGAAGCGATCGCGAGTCATAGGTTGTTCGACCAGCAAGCCCTCTCCGCCCAGCACTTTCAAAGGTTTACCCTCTACAGAAATCCAAACTTTTGCCGTTGGATCAAGGGTAGTCGCAGTGTAGACCACCTGTCCTAGCCGACCGATCATGGCAGTGCTACCGCCACCGGCAGTAAATTCTGGAGAGAGATCTACATGGATACCGTCGCTCTGAATCTCCAGACTTCTCAGGGTCGTGTTAGCTGGAATTGCCGAAGCTAGGGCCGGATCAGCAGGTTTTTCTAAAATTCCCTCAAGGGCTGCTTTGAGCAGATCGTTAGGCTGTTCTGCCTGGAGGGTAACGGGCGCTGCGGCCAGCTCAACCTGGCTATTGACACTTTTCAGCCAGTAAATTTGAACTGTTTTTTCGACCGGGGCCTGCGGGCTAGCCGCCAGAGAAGACTGTGATGTGACCGGTGCAGGCGACTGAACCAGGGGGGCTGTGGTGTGCCAAGTCCACCAGGCGACACCCCCACCTGCCAGCACCGCTACGGCAGACAGCCCTGCCACAAAACTCAACGGGGTAGATCGAGGGGGTTTTTGATGGGGCTGTGTCGGCTCGGGAGGGGATGCAGATTGATGATCTTGCATAAAAAGACTCCTCTTAAAGAAACCTCCAGTCCCCCTAATTTAGAGGGACTGAACGGGTGATGGACACATGAATTCAGATAGCTACACTCATGATCGCCTACTTTCCGGAAACCAACACACTCGGATTAATACGAATAAATCCAGCTATGGTGACTGCATCGCCAGCAGTCTCCAGTTTTAGGACACGGGCAGTGATACCAGAAGCTTCCAGGTTTTTTAGGTCGAGGAATTGGCTGATGCCGCTTGTCAAAAGGGCGATTAGTTGAGGCGGCACTGCCTGATCGTTAAGACGGATCACGGGTTCAACCAACTGAAGTTGCCGTCCCGAGATCACTTGCACACCCGATTCCACCGTGATTTGGTCTTGATGCCCTGTTTGCTGTCCTTTGAGCGTCACCTGAAGACGGAAACGGCTATGGGCTAAAAAATCAATCTGGGGATTGACTAAGCTAGAGCGTTCTGACCGATCGCCAGCGCTACTCAGGAAGTTGAGGTTGATATTGCGCAATTGCCGAGTCACCACTTTTGACTGCAAGGCTCGGTTGAGATCCTGCTGATTTAGCACCAGCTTTACGCCAGCCTGTATGGGTTCTTCCAACCGGGGGCGGCGGGTTAGCGTGGCGGGATCAATGGCGATCGCATCAGTTTCCACTTCCAGGGCCGCAATCCGTATGCCTTCGATAGGATACAGCCCCCGGCCGGCAATCCGCACCCGATCAACCCGGCCTTGAGCCAATCGGTAGCTGGGCGTATTGTCGATGCGTACGGCCAGCTGTTCCGCAGACTGGAGCTGATGACGAATCGCTGATTCAGCCACGCGATCGGTCACTAAGCCAACCGGCGAGAGAATGCCAATCAGACTGGACAGCAAAATCGTGAAGAATTCCATCAGGATATGCCTACGCTAGTGCCTCTGCAATCCACTGCTTGAGGGTGGGCACGAGTTCCTCGATCGCAATTTCTTGAGACTCGCGGGTAGCGCGTTGCACCACTTCGACTTTGCCCTGCTGCAGCGATCGCCCGGTGACAATTCGGTAGGGAATCCCCACCAGTTCAGCATCCTTGAATTTGACTCCAGCACGTTCGCTGCGATCGTCCAACAGCGTCTCTACTCCGGCTTGATTCAAGTCGCGATAGAGCTGTTCAGCCGCTGCCACTTGATCGGCTTTGTTGATATCCGGAATGACAACGATCGCCTGGTAGGGTGCGATCGCCACCGGAAAGATGATGCCGTCTTTATCATAAGATTGCTCAACCGCCGCTTGAGCCAACCGCGAAACGCCAATGCCATAGCAGCCCATGACTAAAGGCAGCTCTTCCCCCTGTTCATTAGTGAAAGTGGCTCCCATCGCTTTGGAGTATTTTGTGCCGAGCTGGAAGATATGCCCAATTTCAATGCCTCTGGCGGTTTGGAGGGTTTGGCTAGGGTCATGGATGGCCCGATCGCCGACGCTGGCTTTGCGCAAATCCACCACCGCTTGGGGCAGCTCAAATTCTTGACCCCAATTGGCTCCGACGACGTGATAGCCAGACTGATCGGAACCTGTAACAAAGTTCTGCAGATCCACCACCGTTGGATCGGCCAACCGCAGGAATTTAGCAGCTACCGTTGGACTCGACTGAATATAGTCATCGCTTAAGCCAGGAGAAATATAGCCCAGCGGTAGCGCCTTAGCCGCCCACTTCTGCTGCGCCGCTTCGTCGGGAACCGTTAGCGCCAAGACTGCCTTGCCGCCAAATTGCCCTGCCTGCCGCACCAGCTCATTTTGCAGCTTCACTTCGTTGACATCTTGATCGCCCCGGATGTTGACCAGCACCAGCACCGTTGTACCGTTGTCGTACACGACCTGATACAAAACATTTTTGACAATTTGCGTGGCTGAACACTTGAGAAAATCGCAGAGGGTAGCAATTGTCGCAGTTCCGGGGGTCTCCAGCTTTTCATATTTTGTAAACTGCGAAGGCTCAGCCTCCAGGGGCAAAGAAACGGCCTTCTCAACGTTGGCAGCATATTTGCCATCTTCGGTGTACAGCACCTCATCTTCCCCGGCCGCTGCCAGCACCATAAACTCCTGAGAACCCGAACCGCCGATCGCCCCAGAATCTGCATCAACGGCTCGGAAGGCTAATCCGCAGCGGGTGAGGATGCGAGTATAGGCATCGTGCATGGCTTGATAGGTTTGCTTGAGGCTGGCTTCATCGACATGAAAGGAGTAAGCATCCTTCATAATGAACTCCCGCCCGCGCATCAACCCAAACCGAGGACGAATTTCATCTCGAAACTTAGTCTGGATCTGGTACAGATTGAGGGGCAGCTGACGATAAGAGCGGATCATGTCGCGGGCGATCGCGGTAATCACTTCTTCATGGGTTGGGCCTAACCCTACCTCCCGATTTTGGCGATCGGTCAGGGCAAACATGATGCCTTCTGCTTTGGTATAAGTGTCCCAGCGTCCGGATTCTTTCCATAGCTCCGAGGGCTGCAGCTGAGTCAGCAAGCATTCCTGTGCGCCTGTAGCGTTCAGCTCTTCTCGCACGATTTGGGAAATTTTTTGCAGCACCCGCCACATCAGCGGCAGATAGGCATACAAGCCGCTCCCCACCCGACGAATATAGCCCGCCCGCAGCAGCAGCTTATGGCTAGGAATTTCTGCCTCTGCTGGATCTTCCCGCAATGTGACAAACAGCATTTGAGACAGCCGCATAGTTCTGTTTCCCTTTCAGACAAGAAGTTCAATCTATAAGTCTAATCAGTTTTGGGCACTCTAAACTTGTTCTTTACTGTCAGAGGGTGTTCTACGCATGGGGATGAGGGAAAACAGGCTCCTCATGTCTGGGCTCGATTGGGTTGACTCACTCACCACCTCAACCACGTAACCATATAGATAGATGGAGTCACTCATCGACTCCATCTGTTATGCTCTCCTGCCTATAGACTTAGATTCGAGTCGCTTTACTTACTCCAGCGCTGAGCTGCTTCAGCAATCCGCTGTCCATATTTTTCGGCAGAGAGGCGATCGCCCGGATCAAGTTCAGCAGGCTTGCCACTCATGTCCAGTGCAGCCTGCCCCATCACGCCCAAGTAAGACCCTAATCGGTTCAAGCCATCTGTTTTGCCAAAGTAGAAACTGGGCAGTTCTGCAGGGCCGACCCACACCATGCCATGCTGGGCCGCATTAATAGC
>DATNOY010000404.1:0-3289 GCA_036703495.1 Coleofasciculaceae cyanobacterium | reverse complement strand
GACGCTAATGGACTGCCTGGACAGGAGTTGAGCGATCGCAATTCGCAGATAATCTGCCGTAACGGCCGAACTGTTTTGAGGATTGTCATCAATTGCGCCTCTGTATCGTACAATCCCTAAGCGATCGATTAGGAAAGCCTCTGGGGTGCGTTCTGCTTCAAAGCTACGCGCTACGTCTTGCGTCAGGTCTCGTAGGTAAGGAAAGTTCAGCTGATGCTCGGCTGCAAAAGCGGTCATTTGATCAAAACTGTCCTCTGGATAGCTTTGGTCATCGTTGGCGTTGATGCCGATCAGCGTAAAACCTTGCGCCTGGAACTCAGCTTGAATTTGCTTCAGCCGATCCAGGTATAGCCGCACATAAGGGCAGTGGTTGCACATGATAATCACGCCTACTGCCTGAAATTTCTCCCGATAGCGCGTCAAGTGATGGACTAGACCATCCGTTCCGGGTAGCTCAAAATCAGGGGCGTAACTGCCGATGGAAGGGTAACTGGTTTCCATAGTTTGTATGATTCGGTAAGGAAAAGGTTAGGTCAAACCAGGAGCGATGGCATGTCTTTACCGTTAGCCAGGGAAAGCGTTGCCTCCCAGAATGCACAAAGCTGCTTGAACAGAATTGGTAGAATCACAACACAACCTGCTTCTGTGATCTGCTGGTGCTTGACAAGGTTTAAGAATAGCAAACCACCTTCAGCGGAAGGCGTAATTTTTCCTTACTCAATATAGCTTTCGAATATTAGGGTTCTAAACCTGATCTGCTGGGAATCCGGCAAGATGCTGAGCAATTCCAGCATGGGCGAGACCGCGACCGACGAACTGAGGGTGCAAATTTACCAGCCAAAGGAATGAAAATGCAACCATCTGGGCAACCCATTGGCAAAGATTTGGTTTTAATTGGGGGTGGCCATAGTCATGCGATCGCCCTGAAAAAGTTTGGCATGACTCCGCTGCCGGGCGTCAAGCTGACCCTGATTAGTGACGTGGTCTACACGCCCTATTCAGGCATGCTGCCAGGATATGTTGCTGGCTTATACGGCTTTGAAGACTGTCATATTGATTTGCGCCCCTTAGCTCAGTTTGCTCAGGTGCGGCTGATCCGCGATCGGGCTGTAGGTCTGGATCTGGAAAATAACCGCATTCTGCTGGCCCATCGTCCGCCCATTGCCTTTGATCAAGTCTCGATCGACATTGGTAGTACGCCGACAACGCTAACCGTACCAGGAGCCAAAGAACAGGCGATTCCAGTTAAACCCATTTCACAATTTCTCCAGTATTGGGATCAGTTAGTCGCCCATATTTCCCAAACGCCACAGCAGCGGATGCGCTTAGCGATTGTAGGAGGTGGGGCAGGGGGCGTAGAGCTGGCTCTGTCTATCCAGGCAAGACTGCATCGGATCTACCAAGCGGCTCAGCAGCCCATCACCCATTTAGAACTGCATGTGTTTCATCGAGGCGATCGCCTGCTGCCTGAGCGCAGTGCTGGAGTAGGGCATCGCGTTGCACAACTCCTGAGGGAACGGGGCGCAATCCTGCATTTGCGGGAGAGCGTAGCAGCCATTGAGGCAGCCGGGGATTCAGCTGGAGATTTAGCCAAAGATTTAGCCAAAGATTTAGCCGGGGATAGACAAACAACAACCTTTAGGGGTTCAGCCGGACAACCGAAGCGCCTTTGCTGTGAATCGGGCTTAACGGTAACGTGCGATCAGATCTTTTGGGTGACTCAGGCTGCGGCCGCAGGTTGGCTGCGGCAGTCAGGGTTAGCCACAGATGAGGCAGGATTTATTCAGGTGAGTGATACCCTGCAATCAGTTTCCCATCCTCAAGTCTTTGCCGCAGGCGACATTGCCACCCTGGTGAATCACCCTCGCCCTAAGGCCGGAGTGTTTGCCGTTCGCCAAGGCAAACCTCTGGTTAATAATTTGCGGCGTACCCTACTGCATCAACCGTTACAGCCTTTTACACCCCAAAAAGAATTCTTGAGCCTGATCGGAACGGGCGATGGACAGGCGATCGCTTCCTGGGGTCGGTGGCATGCAGGGCCGTATCCCTTGATTTGGCAGTGGAAAGACCGCATCGATCGCCAGTTCATGCAGAAATTCACGAATTTGCAGCCCATGATGGCAGCGGATGACGCAACGGATCTTCTGGATGAATACGCTGTAGGTGCCAACCAGCCTCCATCTGCGACAATGCGATGTGCCGGATGTGGATCGAAAATTGCTAGCTCTGTTTTGGAACAAGCCTTGACTCGGATCAAGCAGGAACAGCCCCACCTCGATCATCCCGATATTCTGATCGGACTGGATGCTCCAGATGATGCCGCCGTGATCCGCATTCCGGCAGGGCAGGTGATGGTACAAACGCTCGACTATTTCCGTGCCTTGGTGGACGATCCGTTTTTGTTTGGGCAAATTGCTGCTCATCATTGTCTCAGCGATATTTTTGCCATGGGTGCCACCCCCCAAAGCGCATTGGCGATCGCCACTCTGCCGCTAGCAACTGCCGCCAAGCAGGAGGAAATGCTCTATCAATTGCTGTCTGGGGCAACCCAGGTTTTGCAGCAGTCCGGGGCACCGCTAATCGGAGGACACACCACGGAGGGATCAGAACTGGCCTTTGGACTCACCTGCAACGGCATTGCGCCACCTGAACAGCTGTTGCGCAAAAGCGGCTTACAGCCGGGTCAAGTTTTAGTGCTGACAAAAGCCTTAGGAATAGGAACTTTGTTTGCGGCAGATATGCAGTTGAAAGCAAAAGGAGGCTGGATTGAGGGGGCGATCGCCGCTATGCTGTTGTCGAATCAGGCGGCCGCCATCTGCTTACGCAATTTTGGCGCAACGGCTTGTACAGATGTCACAGGGTTTGGCTTACTGGGGCATTTGCTAGAAATGGTGCAGGCTTCTCAGGTGCGGGTCGAACTGGATTTGGACGCAATTCCCATCCTGCCGGGTGCGAGGGAAACAACGCAGCAGGGGATCCTCAGCTCCTTATATTCCCAAAATTCTCAAGTGGCTCGCTTTATTCAGGCTGCCCCCGAAACCCGTTTGCAGCCGCTCTATCCGCTGTTGTTTGATCCTCAAACTTCAGGGGGCTTGCTGGCCAGTTTACCTGCGGATCAGGTCCCTGCCTGCTTGGCTGCCTTGCAACAGTTAGGATATGCTGCCAGCAGGGCGATCGGTGTAGTTTTACCCGCCTCTAACGATAGAGAGCAACCGATTCAACTGCGTTGTTGTACCGACGGTTCTCTGCCGGTGGTCCAAAGATGACAAATTAATTAAAACCGAACTTT
>DATNOY010000403.1:0-6513 GCA_036703495.1 Coleofasciculaceae cyanobacterium | reverse complement strand
AACCCAACAGTTTATCTTTACCATTACCGCCATCGATATAGTCGTTTAACTCAGTCCCGGTTAGAACATCTCCTTTTTGTGTTCCCTTTACTGGATTTAGAATGTTGTAGGTAATATCAAGCGCGAAGTTTGTTTCTTTCTCTTTACTAAAGGTTCCGCCGAAATTAAGCGTATGTTCACCTGGGTTCAGGTCAGTTCCCAGCCAATAGCCATCAGCGAAAGTCTTGATCGCAAGATTCGCACCGTTGGGTAAATTGTTATAACCCCCTAGATCTTTAATAGTAGGATAACCATTAGGATTATCTGGAGTACTCGGAACCTGACCTTTAAGCTCAGGATTTGTCAGATAAGTAGTGTCTGGTTGATAACCCAAATACTCCTGAGAAATCCCACCTTTAATCGGATAAGCGTTAAAGCCATTCTTTCCCTGGGAGGTTTGTCGATACTGATAAGGATCCTTAACGTTCTGTCCATCAACTTTAGCAAAGAGTGCAGATGTCCCAGTTCCTTCGGCACCCGGTTGATTCATGTAGAATGCAGCATTTTCTTTGAGTTGAGCATTATTGCGTCCTCCATTCACAAATGGATCAGTAACGTCAATCTTTTTAGGAGTTGTAGTCAGATTAGTAGCAGTATTGTTGAAAAGTGGGAAGAAAACTTTTGTCGTTCCTTCAGGCAAAATGACTGTCCGCTGAACTGTGAATGCTCCACTTATGCCTTGCGGAAGATTTCCAAAAGCTCCGCCGATAAAGAGAACCCGATCTTGAGGGCTGCCTGAGAGCAGCGGTTGATACAAGAGGGCTTTTTCTACAGAGCCTCGCCTGCCACGAGGATCTGTAGTATCATCAAAAGCCCCAAAATGTTCAGTGTAGGGGATTCTATCAACATATTGCCACCATTGATCCCCCAAGTTGGCTTGAGAGAATCCTGCTATGGGATCTTTTGGAGCAAAGATAGTTTGTGTATTAAACGACATGGTATTACCTCTTTTTCAAAATGACATCGTTTTTAGGTACAAACTGATCCACGCCGCAGGAATTTCCCATGTCAATTTGGGAATAACTAGCTGATGGAGAACTCCTTTAGAACGCAGATTCAATAACCTAGATAATTTTGCTCACTGTTAAGCTGGGCAATGTCAAAAGTGGACTGGGAGCGGTCACAGTGAGAGACGATATTGTTAATTGTTTTATTCTCAGTATTTTCCCTTATTTTTTTCACTATGGCATGTTTATTTAATTACTTTTTATTGCTGAAGCAAAGATTCTTGATCGCTCAAATCGCTCTTAGAAAAAGAATATTTAGAAACTCAGTACTGGTATTAGAAATACTGCAAGCTATGACGTTACATGTTTCAACCTTCTGTACGGAAACGCATAACTGTCTCAGATGAAAGCTGAGTAAATTGCACAATCAGAAGTTTGGTTTTAGAGCTAAAAATGCGCCATGCTTTCCATTCCTCAATCTCCTCATTGCCTCGCTGCTGAGTGGTGATGTTTCAAAAGTATTGTTGGTTTTTTAGAAAGAGGTGCAGAGCGCCCTTTTCTAAAAGTGAGGCGAATTTATGACACAAAAAGCCCCCAATTGCCATAAGCATTGGAGGCAGAATCAGAGTACATCATTAGATCAGGACGAGCAGTATGGACTCAATGTTTCCAATCTGTCCCAAAATTTGCTCTGAACGACGCCCTAATAATGTCTCTTGACACTGCAAGAAAATCGCTCTTTAATCGCTTTGAAATGCTCTGCGGATCCTTCTACTTCATTGCCATCCAAAAACTGAACAACTACTCTTGCATAGTGGATCAATCCAAGATTGGCGATCGCTTCAGTATCAATCACTGTGCCGATGCGTCCGTCGCGAGCCTGCACTTTATGCCCAATAGCGTACATACTTTCTTGCCTTAAATATTGAGTAAAATAATTTATCCGCTGGCATTTCATCTGGAATCTATGAAGATCTATCCCAGTAGTTTTACTTAACCATGAGTTTTGAAATAGGTTATCTACCTGAGGATAGACAAGAAATGTTAAGATAAGTTACTTTAGATTGACTGGGAGCGGAAATTATTAAGAGATTTTTTGCTTACACTGGCTAAAACTTTTGTAATCTTTAAGGACTGCGATTTTTAGGACTATGAGTGCGTTGCCTCAGCCGGTTAGGGATGGCTGTAGTTTCAGCCATTAGTTTCAGCCATTTTCTAGAGGATCGCCGTGCGGTTGGTAAGAAGTGTTAATCAAGAGTGATACGTGAGGAGCCTGGTTTGAACAATATCCCCCAACCCATTCGCTATCAAGGTTGGTCGCTGAACGATCGCGAACCGGATACGATTAAATCGTTTATGCCCGCCTACGCATGGGCCTATCACCATTATTTTCGGGTTCAAACAGGGGGGTGGCATCACATTCCACAGCACGAACCTGTTTTGTTTGTTGGATCGCACAATGGTGGGCTGGCTGCGCCAGACATGCACATGTTTATTTACGACTGGTATCGCCGGTTTGGCTATGAACGCCAAATTTACGGTTTAATGCACCCTAAGGTTTGGGATGTGTTGCCACCCCTGGCTCAAACTGCAGCAAAATTTGGAGCCGTGCGGGCCCATCCCAAAATGGCGATCGCCGCGCTTCGTGCGCAGGCAAGTGTGTTGGTCTATCCTGGCGGTGCAAAAGATACCTTTCGTCCCTATTACTTAGGCGATCGCATTTACTTTGGCGGGCATCAAGGATTTATTAAACTGGCTCTGCGGGAAAGGGTGCCGATTGTGCCTGTGATTTCCTGGGGTGCCCATCAGACCTTTGTTGTCTTAGCAGACCTTTACAGGCAGGTGCAGCAATTGCACCAATGGGGGATGCCCTGGCTCCTGAACATTGATCCAGAGGTTTTTCCGATCTATCTAGGCTGGCCTTGGGGACTGGCGGTTGGGCCGTTGCCCCACATTCCCTGGCCGGTGCAAATCTACACGCGGGTTTGTCCACCCATCAAGTTTGAGGCGTATGGCAGAGACACCCTGGCAGACTCAGCCTATGTAGACACTTGCTATAACCAAGTTGTTGATCAAATGCAAATGGCTTTGACTAACCTGATCGCTGAAGCCAAGTCTAGTCCACCGGGCGGATGTAGCGCTGGTTAGCTCGAACCAGGCAAATGCGATCGTTATTGCCAATCGTGACTTTGAGCCAAGGCAGCTGGCGATCGTCATATATCAGCACGAAGCCGGCCGGAGTTTGATTAGCCGTCAGTATAGTCCCTGCCTTAAATTGCTGGACTACTGTCCACTGACTGACATTCATGGGCGGTAGGTGAGCACTCGGCGAGAACCAATTGCTGGGCATGGATTCTGACCAACGGCAATTCACGCCTTGATCCTCTGCATCAACCACTACCCACCGCAACTGCCCTGTGCGGGAGTAATCGCCATCCTGATTGGGCTGAGGAGTGGGATTTAGTGGAGAATCAGGATTGGATTGAGAGGTGAGGATTGGCTGAGAGGTAAGGTTGGGCTGAGAGATAAGGTTGGGCTGAGAGATAAGGTTGGGCTGAGAAGCAAAAATCTGAGCCATCGCTGCTGGAATTACCAACATTGAGAGAATTAAAGAAATGAAAAAGCGTTTCATATGGTTAGGCGGTCAAAAGACTATTAATCACACAGACTCTTAATTTAATTTCAAAGCTAATTCCAACGCTAGTAGTCTGTCATTTTTTAAGTGTCAGATACCCTATCCTTAAAAACAAAACTTAAGAATTTTTTGGGGGTCCTCGACCCTCAAAAAATTTTTGACAGACCACTAGTAGAGGATGGCGGAAAGCGTCTCGCTCACACTCCAAACGATCGCTGGATTGAAGCCGAGGTCTACCCGTTCCAAAGCGGTTTGATTCTGTCTAAGAGCGATCGCCGATTGCTCAAGCGATGGAGCCAGATATAGTCTTCGCCTTCAGGCGAACATTTAGACTGAATCAAAGCGTTGGGGTAGTAAAGATTTTCGCCAGAAAGATCATTGCGATATCCTGAATCAGTCCATTTACCATAGGGATCATGGACAAACAAGCCGTAGGCATCGTAGCCAATCACCACAATGATATGTCCAAAACTGGTGAAGTAGCCGTGGATGATGCAAGGGTAGCCTTGGGCGATCGCCTTGCGGATATCGGACAGAGTGCCTCGCATAGTAAAGTCATCGGTTAATCCATACGCTCGGGCCATAGTGGCTAAGTTGTTGGGATCCCAACGGCTTAACCCATTATTTTCCATATACCGATAAAGTTCATCTTCGAGCTGTCCAACTCCCGTTGCGCCTTTCACCTGAAAATAAGTCATTACCATGGCAAACGAGGTGACGTTACAAGCTCCCGTTGGGTTAAGAACATTATCGAGCTGGCTCTTGTAAGGCACATTCAACCGTTTGGTTGCAGGGATTCCTCCCAGACTCGACGGAGCGATGGGAATCACCTGAGGTTGCTGATTGATGAACTGAAGATGGGGAGCGTAGATGTACCAGGTATTGCGGGCTGGCTTGCCTACAAAATCCCATAAGAGAGCCAGTTTCAGATGGTTGTTGCTGGCAGTTGCCCAAGACTCAAGGTTGAGAACTCTTCCAGCAGGGATGATCACTTTATCCTGTACGGCGATTTGGGAAGCGTCTACAGGAGATTGCTTAAAAATGGTGTTCTGAATGACTTTAGCGCTGGCTGGCTTAATCAATCGAATATGAGGAATGTAGACGCACCAGGTGTTACGAGGCGGTTCACCCAAGAAATTCTTCAGTAAGGCAATCCTAATATGACCTTGATCAATGACTTTCCAAGAATGAATGTCAAATACTCTCCCTGCGGGCACTAATGCTTTCTCTTCGGCAAGCAGTTGTGAAGCAGGTTCAGGCGTCTGCTTGAAAACAGTATCTTGAAAGACTTTGAGCTGTATGGACATCTCCGCCAGTGTCATGAAGGTTTTGCTTACCCGCAATTTTAATCAACCCTTAGTGATTCGTCATAGTTAATTTGAGGGATGCAAGGGTTCTACACCTACCTGGAGGGCCTGCACTTACACCCTCCTACCTCTCAGAGTTTTCTGGACAAAGCACCAGGACTGGGTTGCAAAAATTGTCTTTTGGAGTCTGCTTTCCTGTTCATGAAGGGAAAATTTATATAGCAGTCCTAAATCAGTTTTGAGAAAACCACCCAGGGGTTTGAGAACGTTGTCCCCAAGGCAGGGGCAGTGCCCTCTCCACCCCTGCTCACCAATCATTTAGGATTGCTATAGATGGAAAAGTTTCAAAATCCAACCTAGACCGCAAAAATAAAATACAATACATATCCATACTGTTTTGTCTGTATTTTTTCCAACCATTTGAAGCCGCTACATTTAAGCACTATCGGTTAGCTCAAATATTCAAAGAGGAAAGACCTGTGAGTGGAAGCGAGTCACGCACTCAAGCAATTCAACAGATTATCAATCGAGAGCCGATGCCACCGAAAGCTCCCCAACAACTGGAAGAGCTGTGGGCATCCGATGTCTTTACGCTGAGCAAAATGCAGGCCAGCTTGCCTAAAGCCACTTTCAAATCGCTGAAAAATACTATTCAATCGGGTGAACGGCTGGATAGCTCTGTTGCCGATGTTGTGGCGATCGCCATGAAAGATTGGGCCATGTCTAAGGGTGCACTCTACTACGCCCATGTCTTTTATCCGCTGACTAATGCCACGGCTGAAAAGCATGATGGCTTTATATCCGTGCAAAGTGATGGCTCGGTGATCTCTGAGTTTGCCGGAAAAATGCTGGTCATGGGTGAACCGGACGGTTCCTCTTTTCCCAGTGGTGGGTTGCGTTCCACGTTTGAAGCCAGAGGCTACACGGCATGGGATGTCACCAGTCCAGCGTTCATCATGGAAACAGACAACGGTGCCACCCTTTGCATTCCGACGGTTTTCGTGTCTTGGACAGGCGAAGCGCTAGACAAAAAGACGCCCCTATTGCGCTCTAATGCTGCCATGAACAAGGCAGCTACCCGGATGCTGAAGCTGCTGGGAGAGTCTGAGATTGCACCCGTCAACTCTAGCTGCGGTGCTGAACAGGAATACTTTTTGGTTGATGCCAACTTTGCCTATAGCCGTCCTGATTTATTACTGGCAGGCAGAACTTTATTTGGACAGCCTTCTGCTAAAGGGCAGCAATTTGACGACCACTACTTTGGTGCGATTCCAGAACGCGTTCAGGTTTACATGCAGGATGTGGAAGAGCAACTTTACAAGCTCGGCGTTCCCGCAAAAACCCGACACAACGAGGTCGCTCCTGGACAGTTTGAGATTGCGCCATTTTTTGAATCGGCCAACGTTGCCACCGATCATCAACAGTTGCTGATGACGATTCTGCGCAACACCGCCAAAAAGCATGGGTTTGTCTGCCTGCTGCATGAAAAACCATTTGCGGGAATTAACGGCTCGGGTAAGCATGTCAACTGGTCAGTAGGCAATGCTACTCAGGGAAACCTGTTGGATCCGGGCGATACCCCGCA
>DATNOY010000402.1:0-2161 GCA_036703495.1 Coleofasciculaceae cyanobacterium | reverse complement strand
TTCCAAACTCGCCCCGGATAGCTCATGAAGGTAGTCAGCAAGTCAAACTCTAAGGTCGTTAGCTCAAGCGGCTCCACTTCCCCAGTAGCAAGCTGACGAGTGGCCACCCGTTGATCAACATCAGCCGAAAAATGAGGCGTCTGGAAGGCGCGAGTTTGCCCCCCCTGACGCAGCGTGCGCCGCAACAGGGCTCGCACGCGGGCGACCAGTTCGCGGGGGCTAAACGGTTTTACCATATAGTCGTCGGCCCCTGTGGAAAGACCAATGATGCGATCGATCTCTTCGCCTTTGGCCGTCAGCATCAAAATATAGGGGTCTTTGCTCCCGGGCTTTTGCCGAATCCGGGCACAAACTTCCAAGCCGTCCATTCCTGGAATCATTAAATCCAGGATGATCAGATCCGGCTGATATTCTTGAAACATTTGAATTGCCGTGAGCCCATCCCGACAAGTACGACAGTTAAACCCTTCTTTTTCCAGATAAAGCTGGATCAATTGGGCAATTTCGGATTCATCTTCAACAATTAGGATATCCATGATCGCTTCGGAGTCCGGGACTTAAGGCGCATGTTGATTTTATCCTCTGATCTAGCCTAATGGTAGTAGTACAAAAGCATGGATCTTCCCTTCGTCTATCACCCTGACTACGGAGTGCCGCTGCCCTCTGAGCACCGATTCCCCATGCCAAAGTTTCGGCTGCTGCAGGAAACCCTGATTGCCGATGGCGTTGCCCAGCCCTCGCAGTTTCATCGTCCTGAGCGTCCTGCCACGGAATGGATTGAATGGGTGCATACGCCAGACTATGTGCAAGCCTATTGCACCGGCACCTTAGACCCCAAAGCACAGCGCCGGATTGGCTTGCCCTGGAGTCCGGCTTTGGTTAACCGTACCTGTGTGGCAGTAGGTGGCACAATCTTGACGGCTCAGCTGGCGCTCCAGCACGGGCTGGCCTGTAATACTGCAGGCGGCACTCACCATGCTTTTCCGAGCTATGGCTCTGGATTTTGCATTTTTAATGATTTGGCGATCGCTGCTCGTACGGTTCAGCAGCTAGGGTTAGCCCAAACCATCCTGATCGTTGATCTAGATGTCCATCAGGGAGATGGCACGGCGCTGATTTTTCAGGATGACCCCAGCGTGTTTACCTTCTCGATGCATTGCGAGGTGAATTTTCCGGGTACGAAGCAGAAAAGTGACTTAGATGTGCCGCTGGCGGAGGGCATGGAAGATCAGGCTTATCTGCAAACCTTAGCGAGTTATTTGCCCGATTTGCTGGATCAGGTGAAGCCCGATTTGGTGCTGTACGATGCAGGCGTGGACGTGCATTTGGATGATCGCCTGGGAAAGCTGGCCTTGAGCGATCGGGGAGTTTTTTGCCGGGAGATGCAAGTGCTGAGCACCTGTGTTGCCCAAGGTTATCCTGTTGCCTGTGTGATTGGGGGAGGCTATGCCAATGACATGGCAGCGTTAGTCTATCGCCATTCGCTGTTGCATCGGGCAGCGAGTGAGGTGTATCAGCACTACCGCTTGTAATTTCGCTGGTATCGCTGATCGCAGGATGAATTCTTGTAAGGGCGAACGGCCGTTCGCCCCTACAAGAGGCATTGAATCAGGCAAATCATCCCTCTGTTCAGCAACGCCAAAATAGCCTGGTTTGAGTCCAGCGCGAAGCGCTAGACAATTTGAGGTTTTCCGCAAGGGGAGAGGATGAGGAGTAGGGAGGATCTCCCCCCATTCCTTCATCCCCTCAACCAGGGTTACTGAACCGAACTGAGGACTTTCTCGACCGCAGCGTTGGGATTCACCTCAGGGCTGTCTGCCTCTGAGGGGGGAACCACCTGCCAGAACTGGGGCAGATACTCCGACCAGCGATCCAGAATGGTCTGAGCTTTGGCACTGCCTGTGCGCTCGGCATGGGCTTGAATCAGTTCCTTGAGCTGCTGTTCGCCCGCTGGAGCTACCACACGCTGCACCTTAACGATTTCGGGATTCACCTTGGTGGGGAAGCTGCCGTCTTCGTCTAGGAAGTAAGCCAAACCGCCGGTCATCCCTGCGCCAACGTTGCGACCCGCCTTGCCAAGCACGACGATGACGCCCCCCGTCATATATTCACAGCAGTGATCGCCGGTTCCTTCAATCACCGCTTGTCCAAAGGAGTTACG
>DATNOY010000401.1:0-4087 GCA_036703495.1 Coleofasciculaceae cyanobacterium | reverse complement strand
TGCCCGATCGCTTGCACTAATTACAATCTCTACAGCGTTTGCCATTTTTTCGGACTTCTCAACTTAAGATCTGCCGCCTAACACCCACATCAACCCTTGCCGATAAGCTGAATCCTTCTTCGTTTCGTCTGGTGGATTCTCTTTAGCCGATCGCCGCTTCTCTTTCGCCTTCTCGTTTTTAGCCTGCGCCTTCTCTTTGCGTAATCTCTCCTGTTCGTAATACGTCGAAGTGCGCCCTTTGCCAAGGAATCGCGCCACCTGAGCGATCGCATCTTCATTGCCTAGATAATCTTCAATCTCATGCCCCTTTACAGAAGGAACTCGTTTTTCCTTGCGAGTAGGCAAGATTGACCAAGGATCTCCAGTTCCCGATAGTGTCATTTCGCGGCTAACGGTTGGCTCGGTGAAGCCGAAATCAGGAGTGCCCATTGAAATTAGATTGATTCGTTGAAGTACCTTTTTGCCTTCCGGCATTCCAGCAAGAATATCCATTGCTTCTCGCGCTGTCAGCCCGCCAGCGCCATGTGCAACAACATGAATTGGCTTGTCCTCGTGGATTGGAACTAGCTTATCTCCCTGTCTGCGTGTGGCATTAGCGTAAGCATAAAGCTGTGCTGCCAACTCAACAGATCCCTCGTTGCGCTGCTTGTAGAAGTTGCGCAGAGAAGCGCCAAAGCCTTGAGTTGCAACATAACCCAAATAGGCTGGATTGTAAGAACCATCCGAGTTTTTCTTGGGGATATCAGTTGGAGGAAAATCATAATCATCGCTATCAAACGGGATAATTTTGTGCGATCGCTTAAACCACGGATCTGCTTCTTCTAGTCGCTGCTTGATCTCCCCTCCAGTAGAACCATCGCCCCTGAAGCCGCCAACGGCAAACGTAATATTCCCGTTTGCCACTCTAGGAACGTCTATCTTCTCGGCACGAGCGGTCGCTGTTTCAGATGACTCTCTCAGCCCATCGCGGTAATGCTGCCGCAGGTCTGAGTAGACCTTGTAGCTAGTACCAATGATTAATGCCCCGATCGCTCCAACTGCTAAATCGGGACGAACGCCAGCGACCTTAAGTATCTTTTGCAGTTGACCCCAAGTTTTAGCGTAAGCACCCGGCTTTGTATTCTCGATCGCTTCCTTTTCCGCCTTGCGTCGTTCCAGTGTTTTGCGAATCCGCTCTTCCTGTGGTGCGCTTTGTCCAACGGTGCGGATAGCGCCTTTTAACTCCTCCTTGGTCATGTAGGAGTAGCGGTTAATTCCTGCTTTTTGAGCCTCCTTCTTCAGGCTGCGAATATCTAAATCGTCTAGCGGGTCACGCGCCGATGCTGCCCCATCGGGTTGTCGCACTGCAATAGCTAATTGCCGTAGCTGCCGCAATTCTCCAGGCTGAGCAACCTTACCGGTCCCGATTCGGCAAGTTTTGCCGCCCGCGATGCAAGTACCACCGCAAGATAACCCGATCTGGCATTGCCGCTTACGTGCTTTGATTGGCGCATCCCACCTAGCAAAGCGGTCTTCCTCTAAACTGTCCTGTCGCGATGGTTTGGCGATCGACGTTGTAATGCTGTTACCGTTCAGGCTGAACTGGATATAACGATTGCCATCTCGGAAGATGCCAGAAATATCGCCTGTTGGCGTAATATCTAACTTGACGAAGCGATCGATGCCATCAGTGTAGGAACGCTCCAGGATGGTACGCAACGCCATGATAAATTGCTGCTGTTCCTTGGTTGGCGGTGCTGCATCTTGCCGTGCGTCTGCTTCGACGTAGCTCAGCTTACCCTCTTGGGTTAAATCGAAGTTGTAGACTTGATTGCGATCGGCAAACTGACCTTGAATCTTTGATCCTTTTACTGTGGCAGATAGAATCCGGCTGATACCGCTTTGATAGCCTTGCTCGATCGCCATTTTGATGAAAGCAGGCAATGGGTCAGCAGCATCAGTTTTGGTATTGCTCCGATTAAAGTAGTCGGATAGAACTCCTAGCACTTCTTTGTTAGGCGTAAACTCTTCGCCATTAGCTCTAGCTTCTGCCCGCTTTGCAATTCCCATACTTCCTTCAGAGAAGTACGAGGAATGCCCTTGCACTGAAGGAACAGTAACCTGATTTGGCATCAATCCGCCAACAACATTAACCAACGGGTCGTTGGGCGAAGCTAGTGTAATTCCTCTCGGCTTTGTTAGTCCGAAGTACGGTCCTGCTGCGGAAACAACCTTAACATCCTTGACTCCCATCCGTTCCAGCAGTTCTGCTGCTTCCCGGACGACCATCGTGCCGCCCGACTGCCCAACCAGGTTGATCGGCTTACCTGGAAACTTTTGGTTGTAGGCATAAGCTCTTGCAGCCATGCGAACAGCAGGCGTGTTGCGCCCTTCCTTTAGGTTGGAACCGAGTAATGTGCCGATCGCCTTCTTCAGATACGACGGCTTATACACCCGATCGCCTTCTTCAGGCTTGACGTCAAATTCTGGCGTTTCGACCGCCACGACTAGATGTTTCGGAAACATGGTAGACAGTTCATCGCCAACACCATCTGCTTCCTTGCCGCCACTGCCGTCAAAACCGCCAGCCGTAAACGTAATCTGCTCCGGTTCTTCTTTAGAAAAACGAGACTTAACAACGGTTTGGAGATCTGGGTTTTGATCCCCCAGCGATCGCAAGCCTGCCTGCAATTTATCCGGCACTGTATAAGACTTGGCTTGCTGTTTTGCCATGTCCGCTGACTCGTCAAAATTGCGCTCATAGCGATTCTTTTGAGCGGTATAGGCAGCCGCAGATATGCCCAGCAAAGCAACACCGGCAGCAACGCCAGCGGCAACAACTTTAGCAGGAGAACCACCTGATACAGGCTGAGGGATTTCTGTCTTTTTTCTCCCGATCGCCGCACCATTTTGTTTTAATGCAGCGATCGCACTAGGCATCTTCGCTGTAATTTCAGGGGATAGTTGAATCTGGCACTTCAACCCTTTGGCGATACAAGCGTCACCGCATGGCTTACCAGTGAGACAACGCTTTTTAGTACCTGCGATCGCATCTTGTCTGGCACCGTTCAGCTGCATCTTCATGAACTCTCGAAAGCTGTCATCACTGAAGTATTCCTTCATCTGATGCCCCTGAACTGAATTAATCCAAGTACCATTCATAACGGAATAGCCGGTCTGCTTCAGTACAGCATCGTTGCGGCTACCGATCGTAATGGTGTCGTCCGTTGGCTCTGTTAGTCCAAAGTGAGGCGAAGCGAAGGCAATCACTTTAGTCTTGACGCCAAGTTCATTGAGAATTTCTGCTGCCTCTCTAGACGAAATGCCACCCGCCGAATGCCCAACCAATGTAATCGGCTTATCAGGATAGCGACGACTGTAGGCGTAGGCTTGAGCAGCAATCTTGACTGATACCGGGTTGCGCCCAGACTGGAGTGTATTCCGGGTGAATGCAGCTAAACCTCTAACCGCGACATCTGTTACGCCGATCGATTTGCCGCCCGCATCGCCCTGTCCGCTCAGATTTACACCTGCTGCAACTTCTTCTGGTGTGCGAATATCAAACTCTTCATTTGAGATAGGGACAAGGTGATGATTGTCTATCCCTAGCTCACCTAAGCTATTTTTGAGGCGATCACCACCGCTAGCATCACCAGAAAAGCCGCCGATCGTAAAAGTAACATGGCTTTTATCCTTGCCAAGGTCTGTTACTTCAATCCCTTTAGCCATTTCAGTTGCTTGTCTTGCGGACTCCTTAAAGCCATTCCGGTAATTAGTGCGAAATGCAGAATAGGCAGCAACAGGCAATCCAAGTAGAGCAGCACCAGCAGCGATCGCCCCAGCCTTGCCCAATGCCCCTGCCATTGGTGGAATTTTTGGGGTGTTGTCAGCAGGCGACTTCTCAACTTGAGAAGTGCCACCTGATTTGATACTCTTCCCGGCAGCAACCAGAGACTTCAATTCTTCCGGTGAGGCTACCGAACCTCCTTTGACCCGGCATCGCTTCTCGTTGTTGATACAGGTATCGCCGCAGGCATACGCTGTCGAACTAGTGCATTTCTTCTTAGCGTCAGACCGCAATGCAGTCAGAAAGCTCTGGGCTTGACTC
>DATNOY010000400.1:0-2980 GCA_036703495.1 Coleofasciculaceae cyanobacterium | reverse complement strand
CACTCAACTGGTTAATCTGGGTGACGACTAACGCAAATGCTTCAAAGATTTGACTAAACGCAAACCCTGCCTGGGTAATATCGCCAAACGTAATTTGCCGAGAGAAATAAAGGGGAGCCACAATCACAGAGGGCAAAATGTAGGTGGCATAGCGATAGGGAGTCCGGAAGAAGGCGAGATTGCGCTGCCAGCCAATCAGCAAGTGAAAATTCCGCAGCACTTCTCCAAAGCGACGGCGCAATTGTCCTAATTCTTGGGTTTCTCCTTGGTAAAAGGCGATCGACTCGGCATTGTCCCGGACATGTACTAGCCCATAGCGAAAGTCAGCTTCTCGACGCAGCTGATTGAAGTTCAGCGTAATCAGCTTTCTGCCAAAGAAGGCCACCACCAGCGTGCCAACTAACGCATAGCCCACTAGAAAAACTGCCAAAAAGCGCGAAATTGACCAGAGAATGCCTGTAAATGAGATGACATCAATTACGGCACCCAGCAGCAACAGCAAAAAGTTCAGGCTAGTGGCGGTAAAAGAATTGATGTCTTCAGAGATGCGTTGATCAGGGTTATCAATGTCTTCCTCAAAATTGATCTCGTAGTAGGCTCGCTTTTGAAAGTATTTCCCTAGGAACTTCTGAGTCATCCAGTTGCGCCATTTTAGCCCCAACAAACTCTGCATGTAGTTATAAAACACTACGATTGGGGTAGCAACGGCAAAAACGCCCGCATAGACAAAAAAGAATCGCCAATAGGTAGGGGCATCTCGTTCTGATAGAGCGGTGCTAAAGAAATTGCCCACATAGCTGATCATCACGTTCATGCCGCTAACCGACAGAGACAGCAGCAGCAGTAATCCCAAAAATACCCACTGCTGCCAGCAGGGTTGGATTCTGCGCCGAATCCCAAAAAAGGCGATCGCTGGAATCAGCAAGGCGGCAATCACAATGAAAATGGCGGATGAGCCGGTGATGGCTTGAATCAGACCCACCAACCCCCCTGCCGTATCTTTCATAAAGGCTGGCATCATCATCTGCAAGAGCAGGACGATGGCGCTAGCTACCACAAACAGGAGGGCAAACAAAAAGGTAATGAGCAGAGCCAGTAACCCAAAGAAGGCTTTGCCACTATTGGAGGTCAGGGGATACCAGTAGGGTTGAGCCAAAGCGACAAACCGGTTCCAAAGCTGGCGGTCAAATCGGTTCAGCCGATTGGGAGCAGGGCTAGAAGAGGGGGCTGGTGCTGGGGTCATTCAGTTCTCGCCTTTTGGAGGAATCAGGTTTACCTGGTTTTTAACTATTTATTTTGAACGATTTAATTGCACTATAGAGTCTTAGACTACACAAGGAACTGCTTTTAATTAGCCCCCTAAGTATTTCTACTCATCACATAATGGGGATGCATTTATGGGGCGTGGGGATATTGGCGTGGGTAGGAGATCACCAGAGCACAGCGAACGGACAGAGGTCTGGGAAGCCGGCTGGGAAGCTGGCTGAGCAGCTGGAGAGAAGGGAGTCCCTCACAATTTCCTCAAGTTGTTTCCCTAATCTGAGGAAAAGCGATCGCAAGGGGAGGCTGGCAATGGAAAGCTTCGATTATGTGATTTTGGGAGCTGGACTGGGTGGACTGTCTGCGGCTGCCTGCTTAGCTCGTCAAGGACATCGAGTCGCTGTTTTGGAGAAACACTACTTGCCAGGTGGATGCTGCCACACCTTTGATTACGGAGAATACCATTTTTGTGCGGATGTCCACTACATTTCTCAATGTGGCCCGAATCAGACTATCGATCAATTGCTGAACTACATTGAACGAGAGGTGCCCTTCAACTCCCTTGATCCAGATTGTATTGATCGGGTGATTACGCCAGATGTAGACTTTAAAATTCCGCTGCAGTGGGAAGCCTTTCGCGCCCGATTACTGGCCACTTTCCCAGAAGAAGCCACGGCCATTAATCGGTACTGTGATGAGATTCGGCAGCTTCACCAGGATATCCATCATCTGGTGCAAGAGGTGCGCTGGTACGACCAGAAATGGTCAGATTGGCTGAAGCTGCCCAAATACTGGCACCTCTTCTCCAAACGAGACTGGACGCTGCAAGATCTCTATAACCATGTGGGACTATCGCCCAAGCTCCAGGACTTGCTGGCAGGGCAAAGCGGCGATTATGCCCTACCGCCCAATGAAATTGCCCTGCTGACCCATACTTCGTTAGTCTGGGACTATTCAGAGGGAGCTTACTATCCCAAACACCACTTCAAGCATTTTGTAGACACCATTGTTGAAGCGATTACCGCTAGAGGGGGCGTGATTCGGCTGGAAACCCCCGTCGAACACATTGAAGTCCGCGATCGCCAGGTGCAACAGATTACTGCAGGTGGCGAAGTTTATCAGGCCACAAAAGCCTACATCAGCGACCTAGATCCTAAACTCACCGTTCAGCTCATGTCTCCTGACGCATTCAGCTCGCGAGAACACCAACGCCTGACGGGCTATCAATACTCAGCCAGTGCGTTCAACATCTACCTGGGTTTGGACAGTCGCTTTGATCCTCAGCGTTATGGCATTGGCAACTGGAATACCTGGTATTATCCAACCGGCGATCTCAACCGAGAATATCAGCAACAGCTGCAGGGCGATTTTAGTCGTCCCTGGATTTTTCTGTCTTGCCCCACCATGAAATCTCATGAACCGGGAATGGCACCCGAGGGGCACCATGTCCTAGAGATCGCGACCGTGTGCGCTTACGAACCGTTTGAGCAGCTGCACAAAACCGATCCAAAAGCATACAAAGCGAAGAAGCGGCAAGTCTATCAAGATGTGATGACGAGCGTTCGCGATTTAATTCCCGATGTGGATGCTTATGCTCGGATGAAAGTCTACGGTACTCCCACAACTAGCGAATATTACCTGGGGCAACCCCAGGGCAATATCTATGGAGCGAAGCTGATTCCCAAACAGGTAGGGTTGAAGCGTCTGGGATATACGACTG
>DATNOY010000399.1:0-7624 GCA_036703495.1 Coleofasciculaceae cyanobacterium | reverse complement strand
TGAATAGTAGAAAAAATAATAGCGAAATCACTGCCCAAGCCGTTGCAGCTAAGACAATAGTTTGAACAGATAGGACTGATTTGGTGGTAGAGGCGTTGTTGTTCAAAGGACTGCTCCTCAAAGTGGGACGAGGAAAATGCGATGGTTGGGCGAGGCTCATGTCAGCATCTCAATCATTATGCCCAAGCAGCAAAAATTTAAACTTAAATTTAGTCCAACGATCAACCTAAAAATTTGAAACCCTTCGCAGCAGGCAAGAACGAGAAATCCGGTTTCTCTAGCGCCACAGCTTGCCAGCTGGCACTTGTTTCAACCAATCTAAAAATTGATTCCGATCCTTGGCGGGCATATCTTGAAGCGCATCCATCACGCGCCGAGTAAAGTTAGCATTGCCAAAATGCTCTTTGCCTAAGCGGTATAGCTCTTGCAGCAGCGTATTGAGGTGATGCTCTTGCCATAGAGGCACTTGCAAAGCCCCCAAGGGGTCAACCTTTAGCAGGTGGTTAATTGCATCAGGAGAATTAGCTTGCGGAAAGCGCCATTGCTGAAAAACAGCGGTAATTTCTTTCTGAAATGCCCCAACTTGTCTAGCGCCCAGCAAATCTTCAATGTCAATATACACGGCTTGTAGAAGCAGTAGTGCAGCCTGCACCGAAGATGATACCGCTTCTCCAGCTTCGGACTGAGCCTCTGCTCCCTCAGCAGCAAGCTGCTCTAAGCGCACCTTTCCCCAAACGCTATAGCGCTCTGGTTCTTCTAACAAGACACAAGCTTTACCTCGATGATCCGTCAGGTCGCGCCAAAATAATTTAGCATCTTCCTCTTGAGCGGCACCAAACACGCTAATTAGGCGAAATGTTTGTCCCTGATATTGAAGAATCGGAATTTGCTGATCCTTCTTAGGGTGCTGAATGCTGGTGATTTCAACATCTTGCCGTTTCAGGATAAACATGACGCCGCTAATGGACTCCTACTAGGGTCGGAGGATAAGTAAATCAGGCTAACTAAACAGCTGCTTTCACGCAACCGCTACAGTATCAAAGCTGAATTCTTATAATGATTGGTCTTTAGTGTACACCTGTTATCAAATTACTTTCAGGTTCAAAATTCTGTGACAGGCATCGCAATTTTTGAGATGGCGCAGAAGGATCGATCCCTATATCCTGATGCTATATTGGTCACTAGCCCAATGAAGGGGCACTAGTGCTGTTTTACTCTTCCCAAAATGGGAGTTAAAGTAACTGAAGATCTAGGATAAACTTTAGGTCATTCCTGATTAAGCTCCAGTAGCTCAGCTGGATAGAGCAATTGCCTTCTAAGCAATCGGTCACAGGTTCGAGTCCTGTCTGGGGCGTTTTTCATTAGTTCATCCCAATCCAGCCGCATTTATGCGTCCCAGGTCTTTGCCGCTTGGGTTCGGCTGCACCTGTTGTGCTGATTTTTTATTGGGGGTGGAAAGTCCAATATCAAATCCGCTTGCATCCCCTCAATCGGAATGAGGGCGTAGGGAGAAACGCTCGTAGGGGAGCTTCGCCACACTCTCACTCGCCAGCAATTAACTAGGTTAGCAATCTCAAATGATTTGTCAGCAGGGAGTAGAGGGGGCAGTACCCTCTCTGGAGGACTCCGTCCCCCAACCCCCGGTTGGATTTTCTTACAGCTGATTTAGAATCCCTCTATTAAGGAATGGCGCTGGAAGTTGCATTTGTTAGCAGAACTCAGGATTTAGGGGAACAGATTTAAGCGACAATTGAGAAAAGGTAATGCTGGGCATTGGAATTGGTTCTATGAGAAAACTGATCAAAGGTTTGCGCGAGTTCAAAACAAATTATGTTTCCAAGAACCGCGATCTGCTGGAAAACCTCGCTGAGGCCCAAGACCCAAGAGTTTTATTCATTACCTGCTCTGATTCTCGGATTTCACCCAATCTCCTAACGCAAACCGATTTGGGAGATTTATTTGTCATTCGTAACGCTGGAAACATCATTCCACCCTATGGAGCAACAAATGGCGGCGAGGGTGCTACGGTAGAATATGCCATCCATGCATTGGGCATTGAGCAAATCGTTGTTTGCGGTCATTCCCACTGTGGAGCAATGAAAGGCTTGCTGCAGCTGGGAAAGCTGGAGGAAGAAATGCCGCTGGTTTATGACTGGCTGCGCCATGCCGAAGCGACGCGCCGGTTGATTAAGGAAAATTATATTGATCGTGAAAAAGAAGAGCTGTTGGAGATTGCGATCGCTGAAAACGTCTTGACTCAAATTGATAATCTCAAGACCTATCCGGTGGTTCGTTCTCGCATGTATCAAGGCAAGCTGAAGATCTACGGTTGGATCTACCTGATTGAAACAGGTGAAGTGCTGGCCTATGATCCAGAAACTCATGCCTATGTGTCCCCTCAGAGTCAGTTGGGTGAAGATAACAACAGCGGTGCTGCGCTTATTGCCTGTGAGCTACCTCCTGAAGAATTGCTGCATCCATCTAACGGTTATTCTTCTAGCGCCGAGAAATCTCATCCGAACCATAGCGACAGCTACGGGAAGGGTTCAACCTGGTTGCCACCCGAACAGCTGGAGCGGATTTACCGAGGCTCAAAAGCAAAGCGGTAGGTTGATCGAGCGGGTTTTAAAGTTGCCACACTCTAGGAATACAGCCCGATCGCCCCATCCTCTCAGCCCGCAACAGATGCCAAACTTGGACAAACCACTGCCTTGCTTCGGCAGTGGAATACCCGCGATAGCGGCAAAGTAATCCAGACGATAGGCGAGTCGCGCCAGCCTGGCTAGCAGGCTCGCTGGGGGTAAAAAGCGCTCTGGCTTTGGACACCAACTCAGGCGCAACGGGTTCGCCAATGAAGGACAAACTGGCAACCACAGGATAGCCGGCTAAACCGTGGAGACTCTGGAGCATATCGCTACCGCCGATCAGGCGTTGGGGATCAACCCAGAGCAGTTGCCCTTGTTGCCAAATTTCAGTATGCGATCGCCACTCGCCCGACAAAAACGTTTCTCCTCGCGCACTTCGCCCTAAGCGGGTGATGTCCCAGCCCAGCCACGTTGCCTTTGCCTCCAGTTCTACCCGCAGATTCTGGCGATAAATTGCACCATCAAAGAGGATTGTCTCCTGGGGCAACCATTCTAAACAAGCGCCTGCTGCCAGCCGAATGTGAGTAGATTGCTTGGCTTCTGCCCCATTGCTGCGATAGACCTTGGTGGCCGCAGCGGTGGTAATCAGCGCTTGAGATTGAGGATGAAGGCAAATTACTGAGGAAAGCCGATCGCCCCCTACCATCCCGCCTGCCGTATGCAGCATTACGGTATGACACACTTCACTGCCTTCTGGATAAAACGGACGCTGAACTTTGAGAGGAGCCTGGGCTTGGCTACGGCTGAGCTGGGTTGCGCCAGAGCGGTGAGTAAACTCTAGCTGGAGCTGTCCGTGCCAGGAGGCTGAGGAATTGGGAGGAGCAGAAGAATCAAACAAGGGGCGATCGCATCTTAAACAGTAGATCTCAAAATAGCAGTTGTGCCGCCCCTTCGATCAGCGCGAGTGAGGAAATACCGCGCGGCAATTCCGGTAAAGACACCACAGTTTGGGCCGGAAACGCCGCTGTGGGCAAGGGGTGATCTGGCTGAAAGCGATTATGCACAATGTAACGCTGACAAACGCCCAACTCGGCTAGAGACTGGGTTAAACGTTCAGCTTCAGCAACGATCGCGGAACGTGACTGCAAGACGCCAATGAATTCGGTGTGATTGGCATCTTGCAGCTTCTTCTGGGCTTGCATCACGCGTTGGCGTAAGGTGCGGAGCCGTCCCATGAGTTCTGTGCGTCCCACCACATCTTGATATTTAATCCAGAGTTTGAAGATCCAAGCCAGCCAGTCTGCCAGAGCGGTAGGCATTTCTAGAAAACGGAGTAGATGTCCTGTAGGAGCAGTGTCCAGGATTATTAAGTCTTGCTCACCCCGCTCCAATAGTTCCATGACCGTGATCAGCGACAGCATCTCATCAATTCCTGGCAATGCCTGCGACACAATTTGCTTCCAGGCTTGGGGGGTGTAGGCTACCTGCAATGCTTCATCACCCGTGTCGCCACTCATCATTTCGGCCAGTTCCCATAGGTAATCTTCTCGAAATTGATCGAGGACTTGTTTGGCATCAATTTCTTGAGCGCTGAGGTTCGGTCTGATCAACGTTGGCTGATGGGTCAAGGGGATGCCTAGCGCATCTCCGAGCGAGTGGGCAGGGTCAATGGAAATAACGCGAATGTTTTGATGGGGGTGCTGCGCTGCCAAATGCCAGGCGATCGCCGCTGCCACAGTCGTTTTACCAACACCGCCTTTCCCCCCAACCAGGATCAGCCGCCGCCCTGCGGTGAGGAAGTCACTGAGGCTAGGCAAGAGCTTTGACGGCAGATCTAACGGCATGACCTGGGAGACGGGAGCCGCAAGCACCAAAGGCTGAATCTGCCGGATCAGGCGATCGAGGGCTGCGCAGCCTACAGGTTCTTGAGGGTGTTGGGGCAGGGTAAACGTCCAGGGAATCGCCAGTGCTGAAAACTTAGCCAGAAGTTCTTGCTGCTCTACAGTCGGGCAATCACCGTTTACCTGATTGATGCATAAGCCGCCGACCGGAATGTGCAGTTGGTTCAGAGATTCAATAAACCGGCGCGTCTCTAAATAGCTCATCGGCTCAGGAATAGCGACAACCAAACAGGCTGTTTGATCTGGGTCTTGCAGCAGGGTGCGCCCAGAAGCCAGATCAGCTTTCATCTCGGTTAAGAAGCGATCGCCTGCATCATCGGCATAGTGTCCGGCGAAGCGTTGAGTCATTACCCGATGCTTTTCTTGGAATAGGTCTAATGCCCCTAAAAAGCCATCTAGAAAATCCATCAAACCGAATAGATTTAACGTATGCCCACTGGGGGCCATATCGACCACGACGCGATCGGCCAGCTGATCGCGCAAAATTCGCTGGATTTCCAAAATCCCCATCAGTTCATCTAGTCCTGGCCAACTTAGATCCCAGATCGGACTCAGGTCTTCCCCTTGCACAAAGCTACCCCGCTCTACCAAAAGCTCTAGGACTTTGCCGTAATCTGACTTAAAGGCTTGCAGCAACGCTTGAGAATCGAGCGATCGCACCTGTAAATTGGGCAGATCGGACAAGGCGTGGGGAACATCCTCGACGGGGGTTTGCAACACATCGCCCAGCGAGTGGGCTGGATCTGTGGATAGCAGCAAAATTTGCTGATCAGGAAACTGTTGTGCCCAATGGCGAGCCATCCCACAGGAGAGTGTCGTTTTGCCGACCCCCCCTTTGCCGCTAAACATAGCCAAATGCAGAGAATCAAACTGTTTCATAGGATCTGGAGTTGTAGGAAAGGCTCGCTCTACCAGACTTTACGGCTCTAAACTCCGCCACAGGTCTTCGCACCCATTGTTCCCACAATTGCCAATCAGCTGTTCAGGATAGTCATGTAACGAAATTCCACTACCGTGCGATCGCCACCCCCAACCCGGATGTCCACCGTCTAGACTGGACGTACTACTAAGCGGCGATCGGACTTATGAGCGACTTATTTAAGGGATTTGAGGAAATTGTGGAGTTTCTCTCAACCTTGGACGAGAGGGTTGAGCGGGGAGAACTATGGACAGATTTTCAAGTCAATGCCCGCACGAGCAATATTCCCCGCCAAGGCAGTATCCCTCGTCATAATGTTAGCTCCAGCCGTCCCCCCACCTCTTCCGGAACTTCTGGCTCAGGAGCGTCTAGTTCATCCCCCGATGGCGTGATCATTACGCCACCACCTGCTGATTACGGGAATGATCCTTCTTCGCGAGAAGTAGGGGGATTATCTCAGGTTCTCAGCGAACTGCGTGAACTTGTCGAAATTCCGCTGAAACATCCTCATTTGTTAACCCGGCTAGGGCTAGAACCGCCTCGGGGAGTCTTGTTGGTCGGGGCACCCGGAACAGGCAAAACATTGACAGCCCGAACGCTGGCAGAAGAACTGGGCGTTAACTACATTGCAATTGTGGGCCCGGAAATCATGGGCAAGTACTATGGCGAGGCAGAATCGCGATTGCGGAACGTGTTTGAGAAAGCTGCAAAGGCGGCACCCTGCATTTTATTTATTGATGAAATTGATAGCTTGGCCCCCGACCGCGCCAAGGTAGAAGGCGAAGTTGAGAAACGGGTGGTTGCTCAGCTCTTGAGCTTGATGGATGGCTTTGCCAAAACCAAGGGAGTCATTGTCTTGGCGGCTACCAATCGCCCCGATCACTTAGATCCGGCGCTACGCCGTCCCGGACGGTTCGATCGCGAAGTACAATTTCGAGTTCCCGATCGCGACGGGCGGCTGGAAATTTTACGGATTCAGGCGCGCGCCATGCCGTTAGATGAGACGGTAAATTTGGCTGCGATCGCTGACCTAGCAGTGGGTATGGTGGGAGCCGACCTCAAAGCCATCTGCCAGAAAGCAGCGTACATCGCGCTACGGCGGCAGGTGCCCAATCTCCAAGCCCCCATGCCAGAGACGCTGACCATAACTCAAGCAGACTTTTTGCAGGCAATTCGGGATATCAAGCCTTCAGTGTTGCGATCGCTAGAAATTGAATCTCCAAACGTTGCTTGGGAAGACATTGGCGGACTGGAAGACATCAAACAAACCCTGCAAGAGTCCGTTGAGGGCGCACTGCTTTATCCCGAGCTTTATCAACGCACGGGGGCCAAAGCCCCACGTGGCATCCTCCTGTGGGGATCTCCAGGCACAGGCAAAACGCTGCTGGCCAAAGCCGTTGCCTCCCAAGCCCGAGCTAACTTTATCGCGGTCAATGGGCCAGAACTCTTGAGCAAGTGGGTAGGAGCAGCAGAACAGGCCGTCCGAGAACTGTTCGCCAAGGCCAGACAAGCGGCCCCTTGCGTCATCTTTGTAGATGAAATTGATACGCTGGCTCCTGCTCGGGGCAGCTTCCAGGGCGATTCGGGCGTTAGCGATCGGGTGGTGGGACAGCTGCTCACCGAACTAGATGGACTGCAAGGCTGCCCTAACGTGCTGCTGGTAGGTGCTACCAACCGTCCTGATGCCTTAGATCCAGCCTTGCTGCGATCGGGTCGTTTGGATTTGCAATTGAAAGTTGATTTGCCCGACGAATCTAGCCGTTTGGCAATTTTGCAAGTACACAACAGCGATCGCCCCTTATTTGAGGTGGATCTGGCCCAGTGGGCAAGCCAGACAGCAGACTGGAACGGAGCTGACCTGGCTCTGCTGAGCAACCAAGCAGCACTACAAGCCGTCCGCCGCTACCGCATACAGGGCACAACCGATCTAAGCCAGATTCGCATTACCTCAGAAGATTTTGCGGCGGCCTATCAGGTGCTGTCCAGCCAAAAATCAGTGAGTTAGCGACCCTCACCAAACTGCACAGGGAAAACTGATTCTTCAATTTGGCGTCATGCCTAGCATTACGCCAAATTGGGCTTGGCATTTTTTTACAGCGCTTTAAGTTGGATCTAACACTGGATCGTGCAAATTCGTTGCCGACAGACAATGTTAGAGGTCCTTAAAAACTGGGAAGCATTGACTTATCTTCAACAATCAGCGACCTAAAAGCCTATGA
>DATNOY010000398.1:0-3537 GCA_036703495.1 Coleofasciculaceae cyanobacterium | reverse complement strand
CCCCGCTTTAGCAGCCCAGAAGCAGTACAGCCCAAGTTTTTATTTTTCTGGAGCTGCTGTTAACCAAGCCAGCTGTTTACCGAACCTGCATATATACGGCATCAGAAATGGTAGGAATCTCTGCATATCGTCCGAGAACAGATTGGGCAACGGAGTAGACGATCGCCGCTACCGTCCCTAGAAAGACCACGTTATACAAGGTTTCTAACAACAGCCCGCCTCCCAAAGCGGGTTGCAGCACATATTGCGAAATAATACTGCATAGAATCAGCACAATATCTAGCAAAATCGCCTGCATAGTATTGAAGCGGATAAAGTGCGAAACGTTTTCATTTCTAACCACCAGCAGAAACAAGGCAAAGAAGATAATCAACCCCAGAAATGGCACTCCCTGATAAATCTGATACAAAACCAGTAGAGGCGCGAAGATAGGTCGAATCACCGGAAATTGGTTGAGAATCGGTACCGCAAAAATTAACCCGTCCAATAGGGGAAGCAGGTAAGGTAAGCAAGCAAACGTGCGATCGAGAGGACTTGTAGTACCGCGCCAAGCCATGTTGAAGTCTCCGAGATTAAGAATCTAAAGTTTTTAAGAACATTTGATAAACATATAGAATAACGCAATTGCCAATGTGGAGGCAGCAGTTGCTCTGGAAGCGGTTTAGGGTGCAATTTTTTGTGATGATGCTTTAGAGGGCGTGCTGATGATTCAATTAAATTCATGTCGCATGCCGTTTCAGCAATTAACATCCTCTTGGCCCTACTACCTGGTGGCTTTTGCCTGTAATTTCCTGACCGCTTACTCTTCCCTCTTACTCAATGTTGGCAACCCGAAACCCCATCTGGCACTCGTACTGTTCGGGCTGCTCTGCCGACAGTTTACTCAGGGCGCGTCCGCAGCGAAGCTGTCCCTGTTGCCAGCGAGGCTGACCACTTTGGTCGGCCATGAGGCAGGCCTGGCAAACATTTTGGGTGGGAAGGAGCTGGTTCTCCATTATGATCACGAGCATAATGACACCTCTGGTCAATTCACCTATTCCCTTAACCTCATTCTAGGTCAAAGCTATTGAGCATTCTGACAATCCTGTAGTTAAAGATAAGGGGTTTGACTCAGGATAGAGGTATCTCCTGAGTCAATTTACAAAAAAATTTAGTGATTGGGGAGGTCAGGGTTGAGCTAGCTAGGAAATATGACTCAGGAGGTGCAGTAGTTCTTCTATTTGCGCGAGTTCATGGCTGACATCCACATCCACCAGTTTGGACTCTTGCAGTAATTTCAGCCAATAGTGGGTTTCACGCGCGTGCTTGGAGGCAACCGCCATATGGGCAGTGCGCTGCCCTAAATCGGCATGAGCGATCGCCTCTTCCACGCTCATGCCAATCCGGGTTCCACTTTTTAAGAGCTGGGGAGACAGAATAAATTCTTGACGCGCCTGAAGCTTTTTGTAAAGGCGAATGACGCTAAGAGCAAACTCAAAGCTTTTTTGCTGGATACTCTGCTGAATGTGATTTTCGCCCATGCTCTTGCAGCTCAACCTTCAACTGCCTTAGCCGGAACCCATGTACCACATTAAGCTGAGCGATCGCTAGCCCTTCAAGGGAATAGTGAACACCCAATCTTTATAGTCTGGATCTCGGTTTTCAGTAATGGCCGATAGCTTCTCCCGCAGCTTGTTTGTGATGGGGCGATCGGTAGACAATTCGTAACTTTCAATTCTACGGACAGGAGTAATTTTAGCAGCAGTTCCGCTGAGGAAGACTTCATCGGCGATCAGCAGTTCGGTTTTATCTACCGGACGCTCTACAACCGGAATGCCCAGATCCCGGGCGATCGTGAGAATGCTGTCGCGGGTGATCCCTTCCAAGACGTCTTGATCATATCCTGGTGTAATCAGCTTGCCCCGGCGAACGATAAAGACATTCATCCCAGAGGCTTCGCAGACTTTGCCTTGAGAATTCATCAAAATTGCTTCATCGAACCCAGATTCTACGGCTTCAGTTTTGGCCAGAGAAGAGGTGATATAAGCTCCGCTAATTTTGCCACGTAGCGGCAAGCTGCGATCTTCTTGACGATACCAGGAGCTAATCCGGCAGGTCACTCCATCGGGAGAAAGATAATCGCCTAATTCCAGCCCATACACAAAGAAATCTTTCTCGATCTTATGGAGCCGGGGAGCAATGCCTAAATCTGAGGTGTAGACAAAGGGCCGAATATAAAACGGGAGGGTCGGTTGGTTTTTTTGGACAAATTCAGTCAGAACCGCTTGGATTTTGTCGGCAGGCAGATCGTAAAGCAAAAAGCGAGCGCTATCGCTCAGCCGCTCACAGTGTCGATCTAGCCGAAATAACAAAATTTGGTCAGAGTTTTGTGGGTCGGGAATCCCCCGCAGCCCGCCAAATGCCCCGGTGCCATAGTGCAACGCATGGGTAGCAACAGACACCTTCGCCTCGTCAAATGGAACAAACTGATTCTGAAAATAGGCGATCGGCAAAAAGTTGTGCATTCTTAGAAACTCCCATCGGGGCTAACTGGTCATTGAGGACTGGGCATTTTGGGATGTTAGCCATTATCACATAAGGGTTAGGGGTTAGGAATTGAGAATTAGCGATCAACGTTTAGAAAACCCCTTGAAAGTTTCCAGCTGAATTCTTCTAGCGCCTGCCCGACGTTATTGGGGACGTTATTTCTTGATAGCCGCTCTCGGATTTGGGGTACCTTGACATCAGCTAGAGTTTTTCACGCGCCAGCGAAAAAAGCATTTAGAAGACATTTATAAGTTTTCCATAGGCAAGCCCAAATCGGTGGAGAAAGTCAGGGTGATCCGCGACAATTGGCAGAGTGCAACTGAGTCAAAGGCGCATAAGCTCAAGTTAATCCCAGTTGATGACCCTGTGCTTATGCACAGTAGATGGAAGAAAGCATGGTTGAGTCAAAAGCGGACAAGTTTAAGTTAATGGTTGTCGATGATGAAGCGGATAACCTGGACTTGCTTTACCGGACTTTTCGTCGAGATTTTGAAGTTTACAAAGCAGAGAGCGGATTCAAGGCCCTGCAAGTGTTGGAACAAGTTGGCGAAATGGCCATCATTATCTCCGACCAGCGGATGCCTAGAATGAGCGGTACCGAGTTTCTTGGCCGGACTGTTGATCGCTTTCCTGACACCATCCGCATTTTGCTAACCGCTTATACCGATGTTGAGGATTTGGTGGGGGCAATCAACGCTGGAAAAGTGTTCAAGTATATTACAAAACCTTGGAACCCTGCTGAGCTTCAAACGATTGTGCAGCAGGCGGCAGAAACCTACCGGATCTTGAAGCGGCGAACGGATGAACTGCATCGGGCTTTACGTCGAGAATCTTTGTTCAATAAGGTGACAACCGCCATTCGGGAGTCTCTTGACTACCGCAGTATGCTGCAAAAGGTGGTGGAAACAATTGGGCAGACCTTTGCCGCCCATGCCTGCGCCTTACACCCCATAGAGTGCGCTAGAGGCGATAGCGGCGAGGTGCAGCCGTATCGGGTGTCCTCCGAGGTGT
>DATNOY010000397.1:0-10475 GCA_036703495.1 Coleofasciculaceae cyanobacterium | reverse complement strand
GACGATAAACGGCGAATAAAACTCAATCTCTTCCGTATAATGAGAGAGAATTTTCTCTAGATCATGATCATTCCAAGCGGCGATCCAATTTTGGGAAATCTCTAAGGCTATTTTTTCATCCATCCTCATTCACCGTTCAATCTTACTGATAGTATCGCTGATCAAACCAGGCTCGAACTTCCTGTTCTGAAGTCATGGACATCGCTTTGCGGGTCACGGGATCATAAACTCGAAAATATAAATTGCCATCGCGATCGAACTTCTGCGTAATAGTAGGTTCTGACTGTCCACTCAGAGCATTCAGAAATCGATTCCAAAGCTGGTTGAGTTGAGATAACTTAGAAGACCTATACCGTAGCTTAGCGGCACTAACTATTTGAGAACAAGCGTTCTCAGGCTTGAATAAGGCGATTTTGGATTCAGAAGATGAATCGGCGTTAAAGAAAGCATCGGAGCTAGAAAATGAGTTGTGAGATTTCATAATGATGTTCCAGGTGGTAGGTGAGGCGATCGAAATTTTAACTAATGTAAGAACTCTGAATGGAGGAATCAAATCATCTGCCTCATAACTGGTATGAACAGAGTTGATAGATAACGAATTGGGTCTGTGCAATTTATTGATTAAGCCGGATCTAGCCGATAAGCCGGGTCTAGATGCAGAGTTGCCATCTCCTGCCGACTGAATCAATCTGGAATATTTGCAATTTTCCTGTGCTTTTCCCGATCAGAACAGATGCAATCAAGCTAAATTGTGATGGGTACAGTTTTATTTTTCAAAACTGTTATGGTAATTGCACCGGCAAACTGTATCGTTCCTGTCCCGGACTGCAGATGGAGCAGCAACTATGAAAGTGAAATTGATTGACCAGTCTCAAAATGCCAACCTCTATGAACAAGTTGCCGATCGCATTTGTGCGCTGATCCGCGAAGGAACGCTACAGCCAGGCGATCGCCTACCTTCAGTTCGCCGCCTGCACGAACAGCTATCTGTCAGCATCTCAACGGTTCTAGAAGCTTACCGGCTGTTGGAAGATCGCGGGTTAATTAGCGCTCGGCCTCAGTCTGGTTACTACGTTAAACAAATGTTGCTTGCTGCACCAGAAGAGCCTGACCAATCTAAACCACCCAAGAAAGCCTGTTCTGTGGATAATTCGCTGGCATTCCAGGTGATTCGCCAGGTTCAAGATACTCGAATTGTCAATTTGGCTAGCGCTGTACCCAGTATGGAAATGCTGCCGCTGGACACACTCAATCGCCTCATGGGGCAAGTTCTCCGCAATCAACCTCTCGTGTCTCACAGTTACGATGTGCCCCCAGGTTGCCAACCGCTGCGACATGAGGTAGCACGGCGGCTGATGGATGCCGGTTGCTCCATCACTCCCGATGAAATTGTCACAACTAACGGCACGTTTGAAGCCGTTTATCTGTCGCTCAAAGCCGTCACCCGTCCAGGCGACACCGTTGCCATCGAGTCTCCCGCCTATTACGGACTGTTGGAAGCCCTGGAAATCCTTCATTTGAAAGCGTTGGAACTGCCCACCCACCCCCGCGAAGGCATCTCGCTGTTGCATCTGGAAAACGCCCTGCAAAAAAAGCAGATTGCCGCCTGCACGCTGGTTTCCAACTTTAGCAATCCGTTGGGTAGCTGTATGAGCGATGCTCGTAAAAAAGAATTGGTGCAGCTGATGGCTCATTACGATACGCCGTTGATTGAAGATGATGTCTATGGCGATTTGTATTTTGAAGGTACCCGCCCCAAAGCCTTGAAAGCCTTCGATCGCGATGGCATTGTCCTCTACTGTGCGTCTTATAGCAAAACCCTCTCGCCCGGATTCCGAGTTGGTTGGGCCGTGGCAGGGCGCTATCAGTCCAAAGTGGAGCAGTTGAAATGGGTAGTCAATCAAACGACGGCGATCGCCCCTCAGCTCACCATTGCCGCCTTTTTATCCAACGGAGGCTACGATCGCCATCTGCGTCACCTGCGCCGTGCCTATCAATCGCAAATGGCGTTGATGACCCAATCCATCTGCGAATACTTCCCACCCGAAACCCGCGTCACCCGGCCCAACGGCGGGCATGTCCTCTGGGTAGAGCTACCCCAGCCGTTTGACTCAACTGTGCTCTATCGCCAAGCCCTGGAACACAACGTCAGCATTGCGCCGGGAGTCATGTTCTCGCCATCGGGCAGCTATGGCAACTGCTTCCGGCTGAATACAGGCTTACCCTGGTCTTCCCGGATCGAGCAAGCGATGCAAACGCTAGGAGATTTGACCAAGCAACAGCAAGCCTCGCAGCTGAGTTGATTGTCTGTTCGCCACAGCAGGTCACAAAAAATTAAAGGCCCTGTTGCAAATCAGAAAAAACTGACACGATCGAAAAGAAATCTGCGGCCCCAACATTACCCAATGCAAGACACTATGCAAGATATTATGCAAGAGCTTACGTCTCCTCCCTTTTCGTCAGCCGATCGCGATCGCTTAGAAGCCTTTTGGATGCCCTTTACCGCCAATCGGCAGTTCAAAGAAAACCCCCGCATTATGGTGTCTGCCAAAGACATGCACTATATGAGCGAGGATGGACGGCAGATTTTAGATGGCACTGCCGGGCTGTGGTGCGTCAATGCCGGGCATGGTCGTCCCGAAATTGCCGAAGCTGTACAAAAGCAAATCATGACGTTGGACTATGCACCCGCCTTTCAAATGGGTCATCCGGGTGTGTTTCAGTTAGCCGATCGCCTCAGCAAAATGATGCCTGGCGATCTAAACCATGTGTTCTTTGCCAACTCTGGTTCAGAAGCAGTCGATTCTGCCCTGAAAATTGCGATCGCCTACCATCGTGCCTGCGGTCAGGGGAGTCGCCAGCGCTTAATTGGGCGAGAGCGCGGATATCATGGCGTTGGCTTCGGCGGCATTTCGGTGGGGGGTATTGGCCCCAATCGCAAATTTTACGGCACTCTGTTGGCAGGCGTTGACCATTTACCCCACACCCACAATTTGGCACACAATGCCTTTAGCAAAGGGCAGCCAGAGTGGGGGGCGCATTTGGCAGATGAGCTAGAGCGAATTGTGACGCTGCACGATGCCACCAATATTGCGGCTGTCATTGTTGAACCGGTAGCAGGGTCTACTGGCGTGTTGATCCCGCCCAAAGGCTACCTAGAGCGATTACGGCAGATTTGCGATAAGTATGGCATTCTGCTGATTTTTGACGAAGTGATCACCGGCTTTGGGCGGTTAGGATCTAGTTTTGCCACAGACTACTTTGGTGTGATCCCCGACATGGTGGTGGTGGCAAAGGGAATCACCAATGGCACGGTGCCGATGGGAGCCGTTTTTGTGCGTCAGGGCATCTATGACGCATTTATGTCCGGAGCGGCCGAGAATGCGATCGAGCTGTTTCATGGCTATACCTATTCTGGACATCCAGTGGCCTGTGCTGCCTCTTTGGCAACGCTTGATATCTACGAAAAAGAAGGGCTATTTCAACGCGCTCATGACCTGTCAGACTACTGGGAGAATGCCGTCCACTCCCTCCGTGGTTTGCCCCACGTCATCGATACGCGCAATCTAGGGTTAGTAGCGGGCATTGAGTTAGAATCCATTCCCGGCAAGCCTTCGGCTCGAGCATTTGAGTGCTTCCTGCGCTGTTATCAAAAGGGCTTACTGATTCGAACAACGGGTGACATTATTGCGCTATCGCCGCCGCTAATCATTGAAAAACCGCAAATCGATCAGCTCTTTAGCCTGTTGGCAGAAGTTTTGAAGGAACTGCCCTAACATTCCAAGTAGTCTGAGTAGGGTGGGCAATGCTCACCCTACCTGAAGCTTTAGCTGCAAGCTACTGGATTAAAGATCGATCAAAAAGATGCTAAAGCTAATAAACCCTCTGATGCGATCGCTTAACAACCGCCATGATTCCATAATAGTAAACTGTGAACAAAAAAGCGACGAAGATTTGACCGCCCCAAAAACCGTGCCAGAACCGAAACCAATCCTTGCCCCAGTAGACTGCTGCAACCGTGACTAGCATAATTCGAGGAATATTGAAGATCAATGCTAGTACTGATCCAAGTATCATCATTATCAAAATCTTGGAGCGGCTTTGGTGAAGCCAAATTCCCAGCACCAAACTTGCGATCGCCATCGTTTGAGCCATAAAAAACCCGTTGCAGCCCCATTCCACCTCTACTGCCCCTTTAGGCAAGGTGATTAACGTGCCTTGGACAGTTGCCGGTTGCCCGATCAGGTTAAGGGCCATAGTGCCTGCCCAAGCCATCAACCGTTCTAGAAACTGAGGCGGGGTTAACGCTTGCCAGAGCGTTTTAGCTAAAATTCCTGGCTGGTGGACTAATCCCAAAGTGATTAAAAACGCAGGCAGCGCGTACTTGCTAAAGAAAGACATCCCCCAACAGCTACAGGCAATCCCCAGCAGCAGCAGCAGTCCTAGCAAATTCTGCGCCCAAATGGAAGATTGGCAAATGGGCAAAATTGCAGCGGTGCTGAAAATCAGCAGACCTCCCAGCATCCGATCTTCGGCAGAAGCCCGAAGCGCTGCCAGCGGTCTACGCTGACCCCAAAGTATCGACAATCCTAAAGCAACGGCTAACAGCAGCACCGATGGATAGCCGTTGACTACGCTATCTACAACAGTCGTAAACCGAGAGAATAGACAGTAGGGCAACAGCAGCAGCCCCACCCCAACACTTAAACGGTGAGGTGTGAGAGTTCTGCGAAGGGACTTGAATACCGATCGATCAGCCTGCTGGTTCATTCGGCTTTGCCCCGCAGTCGCATCCCATACCGGCCCAAGCTAATCAAGCCTAAGCCGACGATCACTAAATTTCCGACGCTGGAAATCCCAAGTTTAGTGATACTCGTCTGAGCATTCTGTTTCAAAGCTTCTACCCGATTGGTAATCATCTGAGGTGCTTGTTGCAACTGTTCAGGGGTGAGTTGCTTGGTGATATTGGGATTCTTCAGGTTTTGCTCTAGCTGAGTTCGCAGCTGATCACCCTGGGTTGTAATCTTGTCCACAGCTTGCTGTTGCAGCACAGTACTGTCATGGATGATCAGTACACAGAAGATCTGAAACAGCACACCCACAATCAGGCAACCTAAGGCAAATTGCTTCAGCAGCCGTTGATTTCCTAAGTTGCTATAGAAAACCAGCGCCGAGCCAAACAGCAAAATAATGCTGCGATCGCCCAGCTGCTGCAAGAAATTCATCCGCCATTCGATCGCCAATGGATTAGGAGGTAGTCCTATGGCTAGCAGATCGATTAGGAAACCTGCTAGACAAGTGCAGCCGACGATTCGACACAGGTTTTTAGCAATAAACGGATTGATTGGAGGCGGGGAAGCAAGAGGAACCATAAGACATGCAGATATAAGCAGATATTAAAGAGTCCAGGTTATAAAATCAGGAATTAAACATCAAAGAATTGCTTTACTTCAGACATTTCAAACCCATTGATTGCATGTCCGGCAATATTCAGCTTTTTTCACCAAACTTTTAAGTCAATCGCTGCTCTAACACAGCAAACCAGAAGTTTTGCCGGGGATGAAGGGGTGCACCTCTTGGGGGCGCAGCCACCACCCCAGGTTGCAAAAACTAAATGTTGCAACACTAGACTTAGCCCGATCGCGGTACCCAAGTCTCAAGCTAACCAGAGTATCAACAATCGGCAGGGGCGATCGCCTCGGATCAACCCAACCCTCAACCGATGCATGCCCCGAACAGGGTATGATAGGGCAGATTTCTTCAGGATCAGATTTCTAGCAATGGCTCTCCAACTGCGCGTCTACGTTCCACCCCATCCGCTGATCCAGCACTGGCTGGCAGTTGCCCGCGATGAATCCACCCCAGACGTGCTATTCCGGAGCGCCATGACCGAATTAGGGCGCTGGCTAACCTATGAGGCTATTCGAGATTGGCTGCCGACAATCGACTCAGAAGTGAACACGCCTCTAGCAACTTCTGCCGCTACCTTTGTGAATCCAGAAGTGCCGATCGCCGTGGTTCCTATCCTGCGAGCCGGACTAGCGCTGTTGGAAGGAGCGCAAGCGCTGTTGCCCCTAGCTTCGATCTATCATATTGGTGTGGTTCGCAACGAGGAAACGTTAGAACCCAGTATCTATCTCAATAAATTTCCGCCGCAATTTCATCCTGAGACCCGCATCTTAATTACCGAACCTATGCTGGCGACAGGGGGCACCATAACTACCGTCATGGCAGAACTGACTCAGCGGGGTGCCAGTCCCGAAAATGTGCGGATTATCTCAGTCGTGACGGCCCCCCCGGCTTTACAAAAGCTCAATTTAGCCTATCCAGGTCTAGTGATCTATGCTGCTTGTATTGACGAAGGACTGAACGAGAACGGCTATATTGTGCCGGGATTAGGCGATGCAGGCGATCGCACTTTTGGAACTTAAACTAGGATATAAGCAGGAAACGCCTTCCCCACCTCTCCTAAACATTTTGCTCATCTCATCTGCTCAGCCAGTAAGCTGGTGAACAGGTGGTCGTAAAATTTACCTGATAACCGGGATCAAGGATTCGCTATGAGTCAGCAAGGTAACTTTTTCGGTGGATTTCTCTTAGGCACCGTCGTGGGTGGCATTGTCGGCGGTGTGGTGGGAGTGCTGGCGGCATCTCGCCTCTCTCAAACAGAAACCACAAATTCCGAATCGTTTGCCAAAGTAGAGTCCAAACCGGGCAAAAAACGTCCGCTTAGACCTTCAACAGAGCAAGGAATTGAACTTGCTCGGCGGGGCTTAGAGGACAAAATTGCTCAGCTCAACGATGCCATTGACGATGTGCGCCAGCAGTTGGGTACCGTCAACGGCACGGTTAAAGAACCACCTAGAGGCAAGGAAATTACTCAGGATCAATAGGGAGGGTTGCACTGATGCGGCAAGTTTAGTCTGTCCCAGGATGATCAGCCAGGTTCTGTCTACACTTGCCGCCCCTAAAACGAACGCTGTTCGCGAATGCAGTTACGCTCCTTACTTAGACTCTAGTACCTGGGTCAGGCGTTCGATCGCATGAGTCAGATTTTCTTGGGCAACAATCCCGGGTTCTACAGGAGCCACCACCTCTTCAGCCACTGCCTCTCGCCTAAACCGCTTCTTCGCATGTTCGAAAGCCCGAATGACCAGGAAGATGGATAAAGCGATCACGATAAAGTTGATCACGGCCGCTAAGAAAGAACCGTATTTAACACCACCCGCAGACAGGCTGGCTAAGTCATTCACATTGGCTGCCTTGAGAGCCGGTTGCAGAATTGCAGGGGTAATGATGTCTGCCACAAAGGATTCGACGATTTTGCCAAAAGCCCCGCCAATGATAACGGCAACTGCCAGATCAACGACGTTGCCTTGCATAATAAATTTTCTAAAATCTGCCCAGAAGCCGCCTGAACCATTCCCTGACATTGCCATAGCGAAATACCTATAGTAAGTGCGTAATCCAGTGGTAATTTCCTGCTTTTACCCGGAAATGTCAACCCCTGCAAGGCACTTGCAAGGCGCTAACAACCGATCGATCAGCCGATCGATCAGCCGATTCACCGATCTTTAGTGAGAGTAGCGCCTCGATAAAACCCATAGAGCGCCACCATTTGTACCAGATGATAAAGATCGTTGTGATTAAAATGTTGAAAAAGGGACAGGCTGCTGGCTTGAAGGGCGATCGCAACCCCAGAGGTGACAATACCAAAAATAATCCAGATTGCGCCCTTGGAGTTTGAGTAAACTGCTGCGCCTGCTTGCAGTATCAGCACTAGCAGCATGGCCGAGAAATAATCTATCACCCCATAGGCAAAGGCATCCTGTGTATTTGGACGCACTGCCATCCAGCTCAGATAAATGAAAGATTTACTGCCTACCAACAGCCAGGCCCATAGCTGCCACCGGCGGGGAAGGACACTTTTACAGCTAGATAACAGCATGAAGCAACTGGCCAAGCCCAGCAAATTCAGCATCAAATGCCACAAGAGCAGGACTGTAGCATTTTCCAACCCTAGCAAGAAGCCATGGCAAGTTCCTCCCAATAGGGCTGCGATCGCCACACAGCAAAACGCAGCTGACCAGAGCTGCATCGACACCTGTTGACGGTAATGCCCAACTCTCAACAGCACAACGCTGAAGTAAGCGGTCTCTGCGGCGATCGCATAGTCCGTCAACATGGTCATCGGTTCGGTGATAGGCATCCCAGAAAAAAATGAAGAAAATCGAAGGAGATCGGCAGATCAGGCAGAATTGACATGGGCAGTTAGTGCTGGTCGCGCCTCACCTGTCTTCTCTCAGGCTATAGGGCGCTTATTTACTGGCTTATTTACTAGCTTATTTATCCGTAAAAACATGGCAATAGAAATTGAACGGAAGTTTTTAGTGAAAGGCAATGATTGGCGAATCGTTACAGGTACAGTGTACCGGCAAGGCTATATTGTGTCTGGTAACGGGCGTACGGTTCGCGTCAGACTTGCCGGAGATCAAGGCTATTTGACTATTAAGGGGGGTGCCAGAGGCATTTCCAGATCGGAATATGAGTATCTGATTCCCGTCTCTGATGCCATAGAAATGCTGGATAGCTTGTGCGATCGCCCTCAAATTGAGAAAACTCGCTACAAAATTCCCTACGAGGGCTTGATTTGGGAAGTAGACGAATTTGCAGGCGAAAACCAAGGTCTAATTTTGGCAGAAGTAGAGCTGACCAGCCCCGACCAACCGATTACGCTGCCTCCCTGGATTGGGCAAGAAGTATCTAGAGATTTCCGCTATTTCAACTCCAACCTGGCCAAATTTCCCTACTCCCACTGGAAAAGCTAACTTCCCCATGTCTCTCATTGCCGCATCCCCCCCAACGTCACCTCCCACACCAGCCTCGGCTGAACATACTGCAGCAAATAGCGACGGGCATCTTCTAGCGATTTAAGCAGCCCCGGCTGAGGATCGGTCTGCCAGTAGCAGTTTTGCAGATAGTCAATTAGCCAGAGCTGGGCCTCGGATTCTAACTGAGCAATTTGCCGAGCTAACTCCAAAGACGCTTTGAGAGAAGTGGGCGGATGAATGAGTGCAGTGAGCAGATCATCCGGTATAGCTTGCAGCTGTTGCCAATGGACGATCGCTTCTCCAGGGCTGCCCTGCGCCAATGCCAGCACATCCGGACGCTGCAAAATTTCGGCATAGCCCGCTTGAGTCAGCACTTGAGCGATCGCCTCAGCATTCAACCGCTGAAAGGGAATTTTTTGGCATCGAGAAACAATCGTAGGCAACAGCAGCTCAGGGCTAGGGGACAGCAAAATCAAGGTCGCCCGTCCTGGCTCTTCCAAAGTTTTCAATAATCCATTGGCCGCCGCTTCCGCCATACTCTCAGCATGGTCAATCACCACCACCGACCGCACTGCCTCTAAAGGGGGACGGCTCAAGAAGCGAGCTACCTCCCGCACTTGCTCCAACCGCACTTCGGGTGGCGTTTTCCGCTTAATACCCAGCTCAGCCGCTTCTGCTGCAGAAACCCGTTTGCCTTGATGTAAATAGGTCGGCTCCACCCAGAACAGATCCGGATGGTTGCGCTGTTGCAGCCGCTGCCGCAGGGAAGAATGAGCAGCATTGGCTTTGGGCGCAAGCAGAAGTTCTGCAAAGCATTCAGCCGCAAGGCTACGCCCTACCCCTGGTGTCCCAACGAACAGATAGGCAGGGGCAACCCGGTTCTGGCTGACAGCCCGAGTCAAAAGTTCGATCGCCTGAGATTGTCCAATCAACGGAGTGAAAGGCATAAAGCAGAAAGGTGCAAGGGCAGAGAGGTGCAAGGGCAGAAAGGTAGATTAGCTGGGCGGGATGGCATACCACTGGTTTAAATAGTGTTGCACAGTGGCTTGAACTGCTTGAAAGACCTGCTCTTGATTGGGGCTGGCATCAATGCGCACTATTCGCTGAGGGTAGGCTTGAGCCAGTTCCTTAAAGCCCTGCTGAACCCGCTGATGAAAATCTAAGGTTGCCTGCTCAATCCGATCGCCACTCCCCCCTTGCTTGGCTCGGGTCAGCCCTACTTCCACATCCACATCTAGCCAGAGGGTTAAATCGCTGACCAGCCCCCCGCTAGCAATTTGATTCAGTTGATCAATCAAGTCCCGATCGAGGCTACGCCCATAGCCCTGATAGGCGATCGTGGAGTCGGTAAAGCGATCGCACAAGATCAGCGCACCTTTAGCAAGCTGCGGCTTCAGGAGTCCTTCCACATGTTGGGCGCGATCGGCAGCATAGAGCAGCAGTTCGGTTCGATCTTGCATCACTTCTTGACTGGCAGGGTGCAGCAGCAGCTTGCGAATCGCCTGACACAACTCTGTGCCGCCCGGTTCACGGGTGGCAATTAGATGAGAGGCTTGCCGAGCAGCTTGGAGTTGGGACAGTAAACCACTCTCGAGCAGCCAGGTTTGCGATCGCATGATCTGGGTTGTTTTGCCACAACCCTCC
>DATNOY010000396.1:0-6100 GCA_036703495.1 Coleofasciculaceae cyanobacterium | reverse complement strand
ATGAGCAAAACTATTTCTTCCGTCTGTCAAAATACCAGAGTCAGCTAGAGCAGCTTTACGCCGAAAGCCCAGATTTCATCCAGCCTGAAAGCCGTCGCAATGAGGTGCTGAGCTTTGTTAGCCAAGGCTTACAAGATTTTTCTATCTCTAGGGTCAACGTAGAGTGGGGCTTTCCGCTGCCGGTAGATCCTAAACACACGATTTATGTCTGGTTTGACGCCTTGTTAAACTACGTTACTGCCTCAGTGGATTTGGATGCAGAGCCTACGTTAGAAAATGCGATGGCTCAGGGTTGGCCCGTCAATCTCCATATCATTGGCAAAGACATTTTGCGGTTTCATGCCGTGTATTGGCCGGCCATGCTGATGTCGGCAAACATGCCGATTCCAGGACATGTGTTTGGGCATGGCTTTTTGACCAAAGATGGGCAAAAAATGAGCAAAAGCCTGGGTAACATTATTGACCCGGTGGATCTGGTAACGCGCTATGGCTCAGATGCAATTCGATATTATTTTTTGAAAGAAATTGAATTTGGGCGGGATGGCGATTTTAGCGAGACGCGCTTTGTCAATATTCTCAATGCTGATTTAGCCAACGATTTGGGCAATTTGCTCAACCGGACGCTAAAAATGGTACAAAAATATTTCGATCGCCAAGTCCCGCTAACATCGCTGACCGACATTCCAGCGGATGATATCTTGCGCTCTAAAGGGGCATTGCTGGGCCAGCAGGTAACTCAAGCTTATGAATCTTTGGCCTTTAGCCAAGCCTGCGAGGCGATTCTGTCCCTCGTCAGAAGCAGCAACAAGTATGTGGATGAAAAAGCACCCTGGACGCTCTATAAGCAAGGCAAGCAAACTGAGTTAGCGCAAGTTCTCTACACAGTTTTGGAGTCCGTCCGACTGGCTGCCTATCTGCTTTCACCCCTGATCCCTAACATCAGCACTGCTATTTATCAACAGTTAGGCTTCTCAGTGGACTTCAATCAAAAAGAAGTAGGGCAGGTTGTGCCTTTTGAAACCCACACCCAGTGGGGGACTCTATCCCCAGGGCAGGGCTTGGGGGAAGCTCTACCTGTTTTTCAACGATTGGATTTGCCCACTCCATCAACATGAGTCTTAAAGTAGAGTTAGCTACTAACATCCTGGTTTGGGTACTTCTGCTAGGATGTTGGAGCTTTTGATGAACTTTAGTTTAATTTCTTGATAATAAAAAGCTGAGGTATAAAAATTATGTTCACGAATGGTCAGATAGAAGGCGATTCTCTGTTTACGCCTGAGCAAGTATTAGAAAATCGAGGTCGGGTCGCCATCTTTATTGATGGGTCTAACTTATTTTATGCTGCGCTGCAATTGGGCATTGAAATTGATTACACCAAGCTGCTCTGTCGATTGACAGCGGGTTCTCGGTTGCTGCGCTCGTTCTTCTATACCGGCGTTGATCGCACGAATGAGAAACAGCAGGGGTTTTTGCTGTGGATGCGGCGCAACGGCTATCGGGTGATTTCTAAGGATCTCGTGCAGCTGCCAGATGGTTCTAAAAAAGCCAATCTGGATGTAGAGATTGCCGTGGATATGATGGCGCTCGTGGGATCTTACGACACGGCGGTTTTGGTCAGTGGGGACGGGGATCTGGCCTATGCAGTGGATGCGGTCAGCTATCGAGGCGTGCGGGTGGAAGTGGTGAGCCTGCGCTCCATGACGAGCGACAGTTTGATCAATGTTGCCGATCGCTACATTGATCTGGATTCAATTAAAGAAGACATTCAAAAAACGCCTCGTCAGAGCTATACTTACCGACCGCTGTCTAGTATTGGTTTAGTGGAACAAGAACCCATTGACGACTAAATGGATCGGATACATGTGTCTACCCAATGGATTGGGGATTTTTACTTGAAAGCCTGCTCTGCCGCGCTTTTTACCCACTCCACGGTTCAAATAGTCAGTAGAGTCAGGGGTGATTGCAGGATCACCCCTTGTTTTATGACTTCTCTAGCTTGGCTATAGCTATATATCAAATCTGGCTAATTATTAGTGATTAGGGGTGTGGGGCGAAGCCTCACGCAAGAGGCAGTGCCCACTTCTCCTCTGCTGATTCAGGTGATTCCAGCGGATTGGATATTCGCACTGCGGTATGGCCAAAAGGCTAAAACTAGGGAAGGATTCAGCTTTTGTCTGCGTCTATTGAGCTTAGACCCGCTGGTGATAGGCTGAAACAATCAGCAATGTAACAATCGGCAGTGTATTGGTTGTAATGGCTGATTTATCAAGGTGTCAGCGATGTTTAGCTGGATTTACAGAAGAATGATTCAGAGAAGATCTGCCGTTTTGCTTACGCTAGCTGTCCTGCTGCTCACAACCAGTTGTCGGCAGAGCGGTCAAGGTGCGAAGCAGTTGGCAGAGGGAAGCTCTGCGGTGCAACAGGCAGATACTAACCTGACGTTTAACAATATCACCCTGGAACAGGCGGATGACAAAGGGCAGACTCTTTGGAAAGTTAAAGCTCAACAGGCTATTTACAGCCCTGATCAAAAAGTTGCCAACGTGCGTAGCCCCGATGGCGATATTTACCAGGATGGTAAAGCGATCTATCACATTCAAGCCCAGCAGGGTGAAGTGCTAAAAAACGGCGATCGCATTTTTCTGCATGGTCAAGTGGTCGCAACAGATTTGAAAAGCGGTGCAGTGTTACGAGGGGATCAGCTGGAATGGCAGCCTCAAGCCGATATGCTGATTGTCCGGGGCAACCTGCGCGGAACGCACCCCAAGCTCAAGATGTCGGCTGACCAAGCTAAATTGCAGAACAAGCAGCGCCGGGTGGAGCTAACCGGCCAGGTGATTGCGCTAACGCAACAAGAGCCAAAGGCGCGAATGCAGACAGATCATCTGATTTGGGAAATGGATAAAGATCTGGTGACGATCGATCGCCCCGTACAAGTGCAGCGACTCCAGGGCGATCGCGCTATTGACCAAGCAGAGGGCAAGCAAGCCGAAGCCAACCTGAACACCAAGATTGTCAAGCTGAAGCAGGATGCTAATCTCGTCTTGTCTGATCCGCCTTTGCAAATTACCGGCAACTCTTTGATTTGGGATCTGGGCAAGCAAACGCTGACGGCTGATCAACCTGTGAAAATTCTGCACCGCCAGCAGCAAATCACCATTACGGCTGATCAAGGGCAAATGGAGCTAAAACCCAAAATTGGTCGGCTGAACGGTAATGTTCATGCGGTTAATCCTCAAAAACAGTCTGAGCTGTTTGCCGATCGCCTCGTTTGGGATATTCCCACTCAACGCATGAACGGGGAAGGCAATATTGCCTATAGCCAAGCTGATCCGCCTGCAACGGTACGGGGAGCCAGAGCGTTAGGCAAACTAGATGACAACACCATGGTAGTTACTGGGGGTGCTGATGGAGGCGATGGCAGGGTAGTTACAGAGATTGTGCCCAAAACGTCGAAATAATCTGGACTTGATTCATCTGAAAATTGCTATAAAAGCTGATTGCGGCTCGCAGAGCCTAACCAGTTGATGGGATTGCGGTTGCGATCGCTGGGTCGGATGGCAGCCGGTACGGGCAGCGGTTTGCCCCAGACCGTTTGCAGGTTCTCTAGAAGCTGATCTTGGTGAGCATGAAAGGTGCCGATATCGCCTGCGCCGAGATCAATAATGGCAAACCAAACCAAGCCGCGATCGCGGGTGGGTAACACGCCAGCAAAGGCACTAACCTCGTTGAGAGTTCCCGTTTTGACGACAGCAGATTCTGGCGTGTGCCGACCTGCCAGGGTGCCGCCATCCTGTCCGGCAACAGGAAACAAATCGGCAATGGTGAGCTGGTGGGATTGCAGATAGCGCTGGATGGACATCAGCATGGCAACAATGGCATGCGGAGAAATGCGGTTTTCCACCCCCAATCCCGAACCCCGATCAATTTGAATTTCATCGAGCGGCACCTGGGCAGCTTTGGCCGCAATTTGAGCCACAACGGGAGCCCCACCCAGGGAACTTGCCAGCATCTCAGACATGGCGTTGTTGCTGTAGATGTTCATTGCCTTCAGCAGGGTGGCTAGGGGCATGGACTGGTGACGAATTAACGGCGTTAGCGCGGTAGTCGGGGCGATCGCCTCAGTTCGGACAGTCCCCATAATGTTGACCTGAGGACGGGCAGTGCCCGCCGGCAGCTTCTCAAATTGAGCGGCAGCGTCTTCAGACCACAAGCTGGAATCTAGCCCTTGTTTGAGTAAACTGCCCGAAGCCAGCGGCTCCGGTTCAAAGTTCATGGCAAAGTTACCCGTAATCACCAGATCGCCCGTGACTTGGCGAATGCCGGCCTGATTGAGGGCATTCCCCAGGGCGATCGCTTCTTCCCAGACAAAGAGTGGATCACCACCGCCCTGCACAATTAAGTTGCCGTTGAGCACCCCATTTTGAACTTTGCCATCGGTGCTAATCAAGGTATCAAACTGGTGGTTAGGGCCCCAAGTCGTGAGCGCCGCTAGCGTGGTGGCAATCTTGGTCAAAGACGCAGCGGAAAGGGGCGTTTTACCCTGATGCTCTGCTAGGGTTTGCTGTCCCATTTGAATCCAAACGGCCTGATCTCGATCCGAGAACCCCATTGCCTTCAACGCATCAAGGTGCTGTTGAATGGCGGCTTCAGCTGCCGGGTCAGGAATAGGAGTGGTGAGAGTTTGAACCAAACTTGGATCAAGCCAAGCCGACCAATTGACCGTCTTTAAGGCTTCTGTCTCAGGTGTACCATTAAAAAATAGGGAAAGCAGACCGCCCAATAAATCTTGCACATGTACCGCCTTAAAAACTATCCCAGTAGATATCCTACATATCCTGCTCACAAATGGCTAAACCTGATCAAAATCAAGTCTTAAGACAGTTGCCCATTGCTGTCGGTATTGTGGCAGGGTCACTGCTGATGGTCAATCGTCTGCTAACCCCTACCCTCACTCCCTGGCAAGCTCGATCGGACGCTTTGGGCGTCATTATGAGCGCCTTGTTAATTCTGACGGGGTTGCTGTGGCAGCGCATTCAGCCGAAGCCGCCTGATGCTGTGGTATTGACGGGTGAAGAAGGATTTGAACTAGCCCCTAATTTGCCAGATGCCGTCAAAGTTGAGCTAGCCTGGGCCTCCCATCTGCTGCTGACCAATACCGTCACCCGATCGCTGCTGATTTGGTATGACGGGCAGGTGTTGCTGCGGCGGGGGATTTTAGGTAAAAACTCAGAGGTAAAACTGGGAGCGATCGCGCAACGGGTGCTATCCACTCAAAAGCCGGTGTATCTGGTGAAGCTTGATCTGTATCCAGGGCGAGTCGAGTTTGACTATTTGCCCGAAAATACTCAGGGTGTCATCTGCCAGCCGATTGGCAAGCGAGGTATCTTGATCTTGGCAGCCAATGCCCCCCGCAGCTATACGCAGCAAGATGAGAATTGGGTGGCAGGTCTAGCTGAGAAGTTAGAAAACACCCTTAGTCAGTCTGTGCCTGAACAACCTGTCTCTACAACAAGTAGCTAACTTAAGCCAATGGTTTTGTACTGGAGTTTGATTATCCTCATGGGGGTCGGAGTCATTGGAGCTGTGGTTCCGGGTCTACCGGGAGCCAGCTTGATTGTGGTAGCGATCGCCATTTGGGGAGCAGTTCACGGCTTTGCCGGTTTGATAGTGCCCCTTGCCGTAGCGATCGGCGTTTTGCTGCTCAGTATCGGCATTGATTTGCTGGCCACCTATTGGGGCGCAAAACAGGCTGGAGCTAGCCGATGGGGACAGATTGGGGCGATCGTCGGCTTCGTCGTTGGGGTACTGGGGCTATTGCCTGCCCTGCCCGTTGGCGGTCCGTTTCTAGGGCTATTGCTGGGTCCATTGCTTGGAGCAATTATTGGGGAATACCTCTACCGCAAAGACCTGAAGCTAGCCATTCGAGCAGGCATTGGGATTGTAGTTGGATCGCTCGTAGGAAACTTGATCCAAATGGCGCTCGCCATAGGGGTCGTGATCGTCTTTTTGGTGACAACTTGGTCACAGGTGTATGGTGCGTAACTGATTTATGGTGCAAATTTATGGTGCGACCGCGATGCAGTGCAGCAAGGACAGG
>DATNOY010000395.1:0-9127 GCA_036703495.1 Coleofasciculaceae cyanobacterium | reverse complement strand
GATCGCTGTCGTCTGGTGGGCGTATTTGGGGCGGGCGGCATGGGCAAAACCTCATTGTCGGTCAAGTTAGCGCAGCAGATGGTGCAGGGGGCAGCAGCGTCGCCACCGTTTGACTCGCTGGCGGTTGACTCGCTGGCGGTTGACTCTCCGCCGTTTGATTTTGTGATCTGGCGATCGCTCCGCAATGCACCCCTGCTGAGCGCCTTACTCACGGATGTGATTCAGGTGTTGTCCCATCGAGCAGATCTCTGCCTGCCTGCCACCCCCGCTGAGCAAATTGCTCGGTTCCTGGACTACCTGCGCCAGCATCGCTGCCTGTTAATTTTAGATAACGGCGAAACCCTGCTCCAGAGCGGTAACTGTTCAGGACGTTACCGCCCCGGCTACGAACCCTATGCCGATTTATTTAAGCGGGTGGGGGAAACGCTGCATCAGAGCTGTTTGCTGCTGACCAGTCGAGAAAAACCGCAAGAAATTGCCTGGCTAGAAGGGGAGACGTTACCCGTTCGTTCTCTGTCCTTATGTGGACTACAAATCTCAGAAGGACAACAGCTCTTTCAGTTAAAAAACCTGGCAGCCCATCAGGCGGATGAAAGTGCAGCGCTGATTCAACAGTACGGCGGCAATCCGCTGGTGCTAAAGATTGTCTCCACCACCATTCAAGAAGTGTTTGATGGCGATATTTCAGCGTTTTTGCGCCAGGGGATCTCTATCTTTGACGGCGTGAGTGAACTGCTGGATCAGCAATATGATCGCCTCTCTGAACTAGAGCAAGCTATCCTATTGTGGCTGGCAATCGCCTGCGAACCCGTTTCTCTGGAAACCTTACATGCCGATTTGTTTCCCCAGGTGTCTCAGCGGCAGGTTTTAGAAGGGCTCAAGTCGCTAGGGCGGCGATCGCTGATCGAGAAGGCAAAGCCAACGCTGCTCGACAACAGCAGCACCCTGTTCACCTTGCAGCCCGTCGTCACAGAGTATTTGCTCGATCGCCTGGTAGAGCAAGTGTCTCAGCAATTTCAGGTTGCATCAGCCCTATCGGCTGAATCTGCTTTGCTCCACACGCATGCCCTCATCAAAGCCCAGTCCAAAGACTACATTCGAGAAACGCAAACTCGCTTGATTCTTAAACCCCTGGCAGAACGGCTGCTGGCTCAATGGAGAAGCCGAGAGGCGATCGCCCACCGCGCTTTGGAATGGTTGGCGGCATGGCGATCGCAGCCTAGTTTTGCTGTTGGCTACGGAGCCGGGAATTTGCTCAACCTGCTACATCATTTGCAGGTTGATCTGCGGGGATATGACTTCTCCCACCTACCGATCTGGCAGGCCTACCTGGAGGGAGTCAACCTGCAGCAGACCCATTTTGCCGGAGCCGACCTATCCAAATCCGTCTTAGCAGAAACGCTCTCCAAAACCCTGTGCGTTCGCTTTAGCCCAGACGGCAAATGGTTTGTGACGGCGGTATCCAACGGAGAAATTGGCCTCTGGCGCACGGTGGATGGTGAAAAATTGCTGGTGTGTCAAGGGCATAAAGGTTGGGTGCATTCCGTCGTCTTCAGTCCCGATGGTCGCTGGTTGGCCAGCGGCAGCGAAGATGAAACGGTGCGCATTTGGGATGCCTGTACGGGCCAATGTCTGCGAACGCTGCACCTGGGCATCTGGGTATGGTCTGTGGCTTTTAGCCCCGATGGTACTCTGTTGGCCAGCGGCAGCAACGATCACAGGGTGCGACTATGGGATGTGAAAAGTGGGGAATGCCTGACTCTACTGCAAGGACATCATGACTGGGTGCGATCGGTGGTCTTTAGCCCCGATGGGCAACTGCTGGCCAGTGGCAGTCACGACCAATCCATCCGCATCTGGGATGTTTTGACCGGGCAATGTCTCCGCGTTTTAAGTGGTCATGCCCAATGCATTCAGTCCATTCACTTTAGCCCCAACGGACAGCTGCTCGTGAGCGCCAGCAACGATCAGTCAGCCAAAGTGTGGGATGTGTCTACGGGGGACTGCCTGCGGACTCTACAAGGGCACAGCAATTGGGTCCAGTCGGTATCCTTTAGCCCCGATGGACGATTGCTGGCCAGCGGTAGCAATGACCAGTCCATCCGGATCTGGGATGTCTCCCAAGGTCACTGTTTGCAAGTGTTGCAGGGGCAAATGAAGGATATCTGGTCGATCGCTTTTAGTCCCAATGGTTCAACGTTGGTCAGCGGCAGTAGTGATGAAACGGTGAAACTGTGGGATGTCGAGACCGGCCTATGCTTGAGAACCGTGCGAGGACATTCTAATCTGGTGCGATCGGTCGGGTTTAATGCGGATGGTCGGCTGCTGGCTAACGGCAGCGATGACCAAACGGTGCGAGTCTGGGAAGTGCAGTCGGGTCGCTGTCTCAAAGTTTTAGCCGGACACAGTAATGGCATCTGGGCAGTCGCGTTTAATCCGGTCTACGCTCACTGGCTGGCTAGCGGCAGCAACGATCACACTATCCGGATCTGGAACGTGCAGACGGGAGAATGCCTCAGGAGTTTGCAGGGGCATACAAGCTGGGTGCGATCGCTGGCTTTTAGCCCCGATGGCAAAACCTTGGTTAGCGGCAGCACCGATCAAACCCTGAAATTGTGGGACATTTTTACCGGAGAATGTCTTAAAACCTTGAGAGGACATGCCAATTGGGTGCGCACAGTGGCCTTTAGCCCCGATGGCAGCCTGGTCGGCAGCGGCAGTGATGACCACACCCTCCGCCTCTGGGATGTGAAAACCGGGGAATGCCGCTGCGTGTTGCAAGGGCATACCGAGGGCATCTGGACGATCGCTTTTCACCCCCAGGCTCCCCTTCTGGCCAGCGGTAGCGACGACCATACCGTGGCGCTGTGGTGTCTGCGCACCGGAACCTTACAGCATCGCCTGAATGGACATGAGGATTGGGTGCGATCGCTGGCCTTTAGCGCCGATGGCACCTATTTAGCAACGGCTAGCGACGATCGCACGCTGAAGCTATGGCATGTCGAAACCGGCTGTTGCTTAAATACCTTATCTGGACACAATGGTGGGGTGTGGAGCGTGGCATTTAGCCCAAACTCTACGCTGCTGGCCAGCGGCAGTGAAGATGAAACGGTTAAACTGTGGAGTGTTGAAACGGGAAAATGGCTGAATAGCTTCCAGGTTGAGAGGCTGTATGAAGGGATGAATATTACGGGAATTGTCGGAGTGACCAATACTCAGAAAGCCACGCTCAGATCTCTAGGCGCAATTGAACATGGAAATTCCTAGCGGTTTATTTGAACGGGGTCTCAGCGGTTTCTTTAAGCACAGCTTGTAGGGTTTTCAGCAGCTCTTCGGTGGTATAAGGCTTAGCGATAAAGGTCTTGATACCGCTAGTCTCCAATTTATCGTTCGACATTAACCCACTCACGGCGATCGCTTTGATCAACGGATTAATTTTTTGGAGCGTGCGAATTGTCGTAGTTCCATCCATCGATGGCATCATCATATCCACTAACGCTACGTCAATTTTGTCTTTGTGTTGGGCGCAAAGTGAAATTGCTTCAATTCCATCGTTTGCAGTCAGCACGTGATAGTTATAAGCTTCTAGCGACATTTTGGTTGTTTCTAGAATTTCTACTTCATCATCCACAACCAGAATCCATTCGGCGTTGCCGTTGGCTAATTGGGGCGTTCCTACAAGCGGAATCACAGAGGATGCCACAGCGGGTAAAAACACCTTAAATTCGCTGCCTTTGCCCAGCTTGCTGCACACCTTCATGAAACCGCTATGGCTTTTAACAATACCTCTGACGGTAGAAAGCCCCAGTCCTGTCCCTTTGCCCACCTCTTTGGTGGTAAAGAAGGGTTCAAAAATTCGATCCTCAGTTTCGGGCGACATGCCACTGCCCGTGTCGGCAACGGTAATCTCAAGGTAGGGACCTACAGAAGCATCGAGATTCATCCGGGCATAGGGTCCATCTACCCACAGATTGGCCGCAGCAATGGTGAGCTTACCGCCCTGAGGCATGGCATCCCGCGCATTGACGACCAGGTTGATCAGCACTTGATGCAGATGGGTTGCATCGCCAGAGACTGACCACAGATCGGGTGCTAAGTCGGTGAGCAGTTCAATGGATTTAGGAAAGGTGTTTTCAGCAATCTGCTTCACTTCCAAGATCAGGGGTTGAATTTCCACGATCGCCTGTTGTCCTTCTACGCCCCGAGCAAATTGCAGCACTTGTTTGACCAGAGTCGCCCCCCGTTTTGCGTTTGTTTCAATGATCTTCAACAAATGCCGACTTTGCGGATCTGCATCCGGAAACTTGAGCTGCAACAATTGCGCCGTGGTTAAAACAGGCGTCAAAATATTGTTGAGATCGTGAGCAATCCCACCCGCCAGCGTTCCCAGGCTATCCAGCCGCTGAGTCCGGAGAAATTGGCTTTCGAGCTGTTTCTTTTCGGTAACGTCAGTATTAACAGACAGGATAGATTGGGGCTGTCCTTGAGCATTACGCACCAACGTCCACCGACTCGCCACAATAATTTCTTGATCCTGTTGATTGACTTGATGCAATTCACCCTGCCAGGTGCCATCTTGCATCAAGCTTTTTTTAGCGTCTTCCAGTTGCGCCAGCGAGGCAGGATGACACAGGAGCTGATCTGCCTGTTGATCGATTGCTGTTTCAGCCTGCCATCCATAAAGATGCTCGGCCCCTTTATTCCAGTAGCGAATTCTACCGTCTAAATCTTGGACTAAAATTGCGTCTGTTGTGATGTCCAGCAGGGCGGCCTGTTCGCGAATCTTGTCTTCCGCTTGCTTGTGTTGAGTCAGGTCCAGGATGAAGCCCACAATTTTGAGCTGGTTTTCCTCCAGCAAAGCCCCGCCCACAAGCACAGGAATTCGACTGCCATCTTTGCGAATGTATTCTTTCTCAATGGTTTAAGAGACGCCCGCTTGAATCGACTCCGCAACTGCTTGATGGCTTAGATGCCTATATTCTGGAGGCGTCATTTCATGCCAATTCAGCCGTCCTGCTTCCAGATCTGCGCGATCGTAGCCCACCATTTGCAGAAATGCCTCATTGGCATTAGTAATGCTGCCATCGGCATCGCCAAATACAATCCCCAGCACATTGGCTTCAATTAAACGCCGCAGCTGCGCTTCACTCCGCTGTAATGCCTTAAATGCTGCCTCTCGTTCTTCCTTCAGCCGTTGGCGTTCAGCAATTTCTGCTTCTAACCGCTGCTTTTGCTCGGTTAATCTTTTAGTCAGGTTTTGGAGGCGCAGGTGGATGTTAACCCGCGCCAAAACCTCTTCATGATCCAGCGGTTTGGTGATGTAATCGACTGCCCCTAGATTTAAACCTTTCACCTTATCCAGGTTGCCAGTCACGGCAGTCAGAAAAATAATGGGAATGGCTTGAGTCCTTGAGTTTGCTTTCAAGCGGCGGCAGGTTTCAAACCCGTCCATTTCCGGCATCAGGACATCTAGCAAGATCAGATCCGGGGGAGCATAGGTGGCAAGCTCGATCGCGCGTCTGCCATCTTCCGCCACCACCACCTTAAACCCTGCATCCTCTAGACAGTCGAGCAGCAATTCTAAGTTAGTTGGCGTATCATCAACAATCAGAATAACTCCTTCTTCAACCGTATTTTGACTCATACCTCTCCTGAAAATTGATTTAAAAAATCTAAGATCTGTCGTCCTTTAAACCCTTTTGCCAATTGCCACAAATGCGTTGTAAAAGGTTTCCACTGCTGATCTTGTTCTTCGAGCTGAGTTGCCCGTTTAGCTAGCTCTCTCAAGTCTCCCCGCATGGCTAAATCAAATAGAGCAGCTATTTCATCTGGTGGTGGTACGGCCATAGATGAATTGAGAATCAATGAAGAAGAAGAACCTGGATGATCCGATACATCAGATGTTTCTAGATTTTTATCCTTTTCTTCGTAAATCCATTCTAGATCTAAGTAACGCTGCAACTTCTCTAGGAGATCTAATTCTCGGATCGGCTTGGGAAGAAAGTCGTCACAGCCCACGTTTAAACTTTGCCGCTGATCCAACCCAAAGACGCTTGCTGAAATGGCAATCACAACCGCCTTGTTGAGGTTTGGCGATTGCCGCACCCGCCTTGTCACCTCAAATCCATCTAGATTTGGCATGACCAAATCAATCAGAATAACGTCTGGCTTAAACTCATGGGCTTTCTGCAAACCGTCTAAGCCATCTACGGCTTCCAAAACGTCAAACCCAAGCGGCTCTAGTAGATGAACCAGAACAGAGCGATTCATGAGCTTGTCATCTACTACCAAAACTTTTCGCTTATCACCTCTAAACCCAATAATAGTGCGGCGTAGATTGCTGTCTAGCTGGGTTGCTTGATCTACTTCTGGTAGTTCTACATCTAGCCAAAAGGCGCTGCCTTGCTCGGGCGTACTTTGGACCTGGAGTGAGCTGCCCATTAACTCAACCAGTTGACGACTGATGGCTAATCCTAGTCCTGCTCCTTCAACTCTGCGGTTGCGATCTCCCGTTTGTTGAAAGGGCAAAAAGATGGCTTCCACTTGGTCGGGAGCAATGCCTACCCCAGTATCTTCAATCTGGAACCGCATGGTCTGCTGCTGATAACTGACCTTGAACGCGACTGTTCCAGTTTCCGTAAACTTAATGGCATTCCCGAGCAGATTAAGCAGCACTTGGCGTAGCCGTTTGTCATCTGCCCGAATCGCTCTCGGTAAGGGAGTCAGGGTTTGATACGCTAATACAAGACCCTTTTGTTCTGCCTTGATGCGGCAGATCTCGACAATCCCTTCTAAAAATTCCGATAACAGAACTTCTCTAGGATACAGTTCCATCTTACGAGCTTCAATTTTAGAGAGATCTAACACATCATTAATCAGCGTCAGCAAGTGTTCGCCACACTGATGAATGATGCCAATGCGGTTCTTTTGGATCTCCGATAGATTGCGGTCTTTTTGACAAATCTGGGTATAACCCAGGATGCCATTGAGGGGGGTGCGCAGTTCATGGCTCATGTTGGCCAGAAATTCGCTCTTAGCGTGGTTAGCCGATTCAGCCATTTCTTCAGCCCGCTTGCGATCGCGAATTTCCTGTTCCAGCTGTAGATTCTTCTCTTGTAATTCCAAGGTTCGTTCTTCTACCTTGGTTTCCAGCGTTTTGCTGTAATTTGCTAATTGCTCATGGGAATGCTTCAGGTCAGCGTTCGCAGCCGCCAAATCTTGATACAGCCGGGCATTTTCAATGGAGATGGCAACTTGCGATGATAAAAGTTGTAAAACTTCCACCCGCTCTGGGGTGAAGGCATCGGTCGTTAAGTTATTTTCCAGGTAAAGCAGTCCAATCAGCTTGCCTTGATGGACAATGGGCGCACAGAGGAGGGATTTGGGCTGGTGGCTGAGAATATACGCATCGGTTATAAAAACCCCCTTACGACTGGCATGGGCCAGCACAACATTTTCCTGAGTTTGCCGCACATAATTGATCACAGATAGCGGCAATTGTTGACTTAGTTCTGCGGGAATAGATTGTTGCACGATGATTTCATTGCGATCGACCCGACCCGCTGCTTCGATGAAAAACTTTCCGGCTTTTTCTAGGATTAAAAATCCAACTTCTGCCCCCGCATTCTCCAGCAAAATCTGCATTAACTTCGTCAGCAGGCGACTAAAAACGATCTCGCCGGATAGAGCCTGAGCCGCCTTCATCACCGTCGCCAAGTTTAAGCTGGTACTCGTTTCAAAATGCTGGGAATCGGTCGCTCTGGGGTTAGCGATCGTTTTGCTTTTGTCTATAGCCAGCAGTTGGGAATATTTTTCTTCTAAATCTGCAACTTTACGTTGTGCTCCCCAAACCTGGTAGGCATAGTGCGCCTTACGCAGATAAAGTTGGGCGATCGCTTCTCTACCCCAGGACAAATAGAATTTGCCGGCCCGTTCGTTTGCCAATGCTGCTTCATTAACGTATTCATGTTCTTCGGCTAAAGCAATGGCTGTATCGTATAGCTCCATTGCCTTGACTTTTTCACCCAAAATTTGCTGCCGTTCTGCTTCCACCAAATAGAATTTATGCAAAAAATTCATCGGGGCATGATGCGCCCAGTTTTGCATTTTCGCTTGATTTGCTTTGACTTGGCTAAGAATGGCTTGTTGCTCAGCAGGTTGGCGATCAGCATAGACCGCTAAGCGGACGAGTGAATCATAAAAATGCAAAAGAGCAAAGCTGATTAATCCGGTCGCTGCCCCTAGATACGCTTGGACTCGATCGCTATTTTCTAGCGCCTCAGCGTAATTCTCAAACAAATAGCACAGCTGGATTTTCTGTAAATAAAAGAATTGCAGGGCCGTTTGATCGTTCGTTTGCTGATGCAGCGGCAGCATCTTTCGCTCATCGTAGGCTTCCCCTTGGAGCACCCAAGGGGTTTGAGTCCTTCCAATGAGATTCAGGACGGCTTGCCAGTGAATTTCCAGAAAATGCAGAGCGGTCTCTTGTTTGATTTTATCAATGGCATCCCAGTAGCTAGCCATTTCTCGTTCCACGCGAGCAAGGGGATGTCCGATGAAATAGGCATGAGAGCAATATTCAAAAGCGCTGTAACCCGCATACTCCAAATCTCCAATCTCTAGCCCATTGGCATAATTGGACTGAAAAGGTTCGAGGGTATTTTTGACATGCTCCTTCCAATGTTGAACCAGGACATGGACAACATGATGGGTCTTGATGCTGATTTCTTTAGCATTCCACTTTGACAGCAGCGTTAAAGCCAATTGACCAAACTCATAGCCTTGTTCAATATCTCCCACCACTGCACATAGCAGAAAACCATACAGCGCATATGCAAAGGGAGACACTGATGCATTGCCATGCTGAACGGATAAGTTGACCTGTTGACATACCACCAGCGGGGTCAGGGTGGGAGCACTGAAGAAGGCCGCAGAAAGCGTGTTGGATAGCAGCTTTAAGGCGGACAATTTTTCGGGGTGAGTCATTGCGGGCAAGTCGATCAAATCTGAGGTTTTTTTCCCGCTCAGAATTGCTGCCGTTTCCTGTAAACCCTGTCCAACATCGGATGCGCTGGGCTGATCGGGAAATTTCACCTCAAACAGCTTTAAGACCTGTAGCGCGGTATTC
>DATNOY010000394.1:0-5362 GCA_036703495.1 Coleofasciculaceae cyanobacterium | reverse complement strand
CACATCCAGGTGAGTGATCAAACAGCCGAAAAAATCAAGCTGTTGATACGCCAAGGAATAGATTGGGAACATCTTCTGACTATCTCATCTAGGCATGGAACAATACCGCTTTTGTATCGCAGTTTGAATACTATCTGTCCGACAAGTGTTCCAGAAGATATTTTTCAACGGTTGCAGAACCGATTTCAAACAAATGCTCGGCGTAATCTTTTCTATACTTATGAGCTACTCAAAACTCTCAATTTAATCGCGGATCACAATATCACTGCCGTTCCCTTTAAAGGGCCAACGCTGGCGGCTTCTGTGTATGGCAATCTGGCCTTCCGATCGTTTGGCGATTTAGATATTTGGGTTCACAAAAGAGACGTTTCTGCTGTCACAAATCTCTTACTTGCTGAAGGTTATCAATTGCTCAAGGATCATGGGTTTGAAGATACCTTTCGGCATCCGGTGACGGGAGTCAGTATTGATCTACATTATGCCTTAGCTCACAGGCTGTTCCGCTTTTCCATCAATTTTGATGAAGTGCGATCGCGCTTTAAACCTGGCAAATTAGCTGGAAAAACGATCGATCAACTTTCCCCCGAAGATTTGCTCATCGTTCTTTGTGTCTTGTGGGGGAGAGACTGTTATTTGTGGCGAATGCGCCTGGCACAGCTCTGTGATATTAACGAACTGATTCGGGCTTATCCTGAATTAAATTGGCAACAGGTATTAGATCGAGCCCGTAAATTGAGAGGAGAACGGTTGCTGCTAATGGCGCTGGCTTCGGCCCGTAATCTCCTTAAGACCCCTTTACCGGCAGCGGTTGACGAGCGGCTACAGGCTGATCCTACCGCTAACTCCTTAGCTGCACAAATCAGCTCCCAATTTTTAGATACCATTGATGCCCGAACTGATACAGATGATCCCGCTTACCAATCCTCGCTCAAAATTTACAAGCACCACCTTCTGCAAATGCGGGAGCATTGGCTAGATGGACTTCCCTACTTTCTTCACCATGCCTTAGTGCCCCAGGAAGAAGAAATTGCCCTCGTGCCGCTGCCGTTCTTTTCGTTCCTCCGCTATCCGCTCCGCATTTTGCGGTTAATCCGTAAGTATGGACTGAAGCTACTTCAGGGTGGGCTATAAAGTCCTTCATCTGGGGCTGCATCATACATTTGCAGTCCGATCTGTCCTGATGACTAGCAAAAAGTCTTGAACAGTTATAGAGATAGTTGCTTGTGTTTTTGAAACTTGTTGCTTCCAACAGGTTCTGCCAGCCCAGGTAACTATCCCTTAACTCCTCCTGATACTTCTCCATAGACGAAAAATCAGGAATAGTGATTTGCTAGTACGACGATTTGGGGGTTCCAAGCAATATGATCATATCCTTCGATTTTAATGAGAGGAATTCTGCTGCAACCCATTTATCTACTGCCAATCCGCTCGATCAATCCAGAAGAGTCCAGGAAAATTTTCAGGATAACGATCAGACTTATCATCTCGAACAGTCGATGGCATATCATCCTGTAGCCAATCAATTACAAGCCAATGGATCAGGCTCCTCACAAGCGGCAGATCTGGAGCCAACTGCTTATGAAGTTTATGCCGAAGGCACGTTTACTTACTGCCGCTACTATTACGAAAATATCCACCCAGCCATTCAGCAGGCTAACTTCAGCTCTCGACGGATGCGCGACAACCTAGTGCGATTAGGTTTAGTGGTGGGCACTCCTTTGGCAGCCAGCTTGATCTCGGGTATTGCCTTATCAGAAGCAGTCCATAACACCTCTAGTTTGCCGACCGAAAGTAATCAACTTCCGGCAAAAGCGACGCAGACGGGCGGTTTGCAGGTAGCTCAATCTGCTGCAGCTCAACCGACTCCAGCCGCTCCAGAACGACTGGGACTGTCCCAATCTGCTGCATCTTCCAGGCTGGCTGCCAACCGTCCTGATGCTGCCGCAGTTTCTTTAAAGCTGGCTTCCTTAATACGGTCACGTCTGTCAACGGCCAGTCCATCTCGGTTATCTGCAGCTGTAGAATCGCCGCAGGTGAACTCAATGCCTCCGGTCAGTGTCAACCCTGCGCCAGAAGTTGCCAGCTTGCCAGTTGCCAACTCGCCAGTTGCCAACTCGTCAGTTGCTAGCTCGCCAGTTGCTAGCTCGCCAGTTGCCAGCTCGCCAGAGAATAGTTCAACTGGAGGCCGGGCTAATTTACCCGACGAACTCCCGACGGCTCAGGCAACTTCATCCGAACCATCGCCAGATCCTGCGATCGCTCCCATTGCTCCAGTCGCGTCAGCATCCGTATCTGAGACCGCTCCTGCGATCGCCACTTCTAGCGTTGCTCCTCCGGAACAGTTGCCGATGGAGTCTTCCCGTCCGGCAACGCAAGGCTCGCCAATGTTCAATGCTGGTGCAGATCAGTTGCCATCCGTCAGCCCAACACAGACGGTTAACCTGCCTGCTTCTAACCTGCCCACGTCTAACCTGCCTGCAGGACTATCGCCGACCGCATCCTCTGAGCCTCAGACCTCGGCAACGGTCAATCCGTCGCTTTTGAGGCAGGGATCGCCCAGTGCGCCTAAATCACCGCTAGACCTGCGCTCGAAGGCTTCTCTGCTGCAATCTGCGCATCTAACCCTTGTTCCTCGGAAATTGCACAATCCCCTAGAGTGAAGGAGGCGATCGGGGCTTCAGCGTTTAGAGAACCCCAACCCATACACTCTCTATAAATTTTCTACCCCTTGTGTCGAGATGTCGCTACAGCATCTCCATGCAAGGGCTTTTTGTTAGCAACCCTTGAATCTCGTCCTGCCATAGCCACGGAGCGCACCCCTTCTCACCCCCTTTGGACTCAGCCTGAGAGCACACCATCTCCTGATTAGGCTACTTGCTGAATTGAGGGAGAGGGGTATCATCATTTCTAAAGAATCTTTCTTTATTTGGCTCTTCACGATCCTGCAATTTCGGCTCTATCTCACCCCCAACGATCTGTGATTTTTTTATCTACCTTGCTTCAAACTCCAGTGATTGCTCAAGCGAACCCGATTCTAGGTGCTGTTTGGATTGATTTGAGCGCTTTAGTCGTCATGTTAGCGCTGTCTGCCTTTTTCTCCGGTTCAGAAACTGCAATTACAGCGCTAGACAATCTCAAGCTGAGAGCGTTGATTAAAGAACAAGGCAATCCTGGTGGCATTTTTTCTCTAGTGTTGGAGAGACGGGCAAGGTTCATTACGACGTTGCTGATCGGCAATAACTTAGTCAACAATTTCTCAGCCGTGCTGACCAGCAACCTGTTTGCTATCTGGTTTGGCAGCAATGAAGCTATCCTGGCCGCAACATTTGTGGTTACTATTTTGGTGCTAATTTTTGGCGAAATTACGCCTAAATCATTGGCCATTAATAACGTCATGCCGCTGTTCAAGGCAGTTGTTCGTCCCATTTATTGGCTATCTAAGGTGTTGTCCTGGTTTGGCATTACCTATTTCTTGGAATCGATCGCCCAAGTGGCAATCCGCGCTTTTGGCAATTCTGACCAACAGGGCGAATCTGTCAATGATTTGCAGCTGATGATCGATATTTTGGGCGGTAAGGGGCAGATTGACCTCGATAAACGACAGTTGCTCAACAAAGCGCTGATGCTCGATCGCCTCACGGCCTATGATGTGGTCAAGCCTCGAGTAGACATGCGCACTATTTCTCAAGATGCGACGCTGCGAAATCTTGTGGATTTGTGCCTGGAAACAGGCTACTCCCGAATTCCAGTTCAGGAAGAATCTAAAGATGAAATTATTGGTATTGTCCATCTCAAGCGAGCCCTACAAGCCTTAAAAACCTTACAGGAGGAAGGACAAGAGGATGCTCCAGTGACAGTGGCTATGGATCCCCCTGTGTTTGTGCCTGAGGTGAAGCGAGTTGCGGATCTGCTGAAGGAAATGTTGCAACAGCGGCTTCATTTGGCCATTGTGGTAGACGAATACGGCGGCACAGTTGGGCTGTTGACCTTAGAGGACATTTTGGAAGAACTGGTGGGGGAAATCTATGACGAGAGTGATTTTCCATCACGAACCAATCCTCGCTATTTAAACCTACCGCTCATCAACCGGCGCTCTAGCCGTAGCTAGGATTGTCATAATTATTTCGGGTGCCCTGTTTGCGTTGTGATTTTCCTGTGTTATGATTAGCAACTGTGGAACAGGTTGGGTCGATGCCCGAGTGGTTAATGGGGGCGGACTGTAAATCCGCTGGCTACGCCTACGCTGGTTCAAATCCAGCTCGGCCCATTCCACGCAAAAGCTAAGAGTTCTGAATTTTGATAGATGTAAGGTAAACTTATATCAGCATCAAGGTTCATCTCTCAAGGCTTTTCTGCCCGTGTGGCTCAGTGGTAGAGCACACCCTTGGTAAGGGTGAGGTCATGAGTTCAATCCTCATCACGGGCTTAATGTTGCAACATAGCTTAGAAAACTAAAAATCGCTGGAACACCTGGTAAAAAAAGGGTTTCAGCGATTTTTTAATGCAGCCATATACCTGTAAACGCCTCTCTGTCTATAAAGTTGGGTAACAGTTTAGAGCGGATGTACTATAAAACATTCTCTAAATTCTACTATTTGACTAGGATTACTAGTCACTAGCCATATGAAATTAGACGACATCAGTAGGTCTAAATCTCTAGTAGGTATAGAGTCAGACAGGGGTAAGCTTCGCCTCAGACTCCCCAGAAGCCTGTATAAGGGTAAACAAAAATACATCGCCCTTGGCCTTTCAGATAATGAAGACAATCGCAGGGTGGCAGAAATTAAACAAAGGCAGGCTGAGCTAGACATTCTGGCTGATAACTTTTATCACACCTGGAACAAGTACAGGGTGATAAACCATCTGGTAGTAGCCAAGCCTGAGATGCAGTTTAGCAAGCTCTGGGAGCGCTTCTGCAGCTACAAGGAGCCCAGTCTAGCTACAGCTACCAAAAGTAAATATGCCTCCGTTACGGCCCTGCTGAAGGCCTATGGCAAGCCTATTTACTCAGAGGAGGATGTCATGCTCTATGTGGGGGTTTGAACGTCAGAAGGGAAATAAGGAGCGCACCATTAAAGATCGCTTGAGCCTGCTTAAAGCTGCTGGCAACTGGGGCACTAAAAGAAAGCTGATTCAATCCAACCCCTTTGCTGACTCCCTTGAACTAGTCAAAGCTGAACCTCTTGATGAACCTGATCCTTTCCATAAAGAAGAAGTGCAGTCCATCATTCAAGCTTTTGAGAGCGATCGCTACTACAGTCACTACACTAATTTTGTAAAGTTTTTATTCTTCACTGGAGCGAGAATTAGTGAGGTGGTTGGCTTGAGGTGGGGGCACATTAAACCTGACTTATCTATGATC
>DATNOY010000393.1:0-2104 GCA_036703495.1 Coleofasciculaceae cyanobacterium | reverse complement strand
GCTCACGATCGAGTAAGTATCCCCGATGGCATTCATCCACCACAATGCAGTCGTATTGATCCGCAGTGGGCACCGTCGATTCATCCGCAGGATAAAGAATTCGCTGGACGAAACTTTGAACGGTGGCAATGTGTACTTTCGTTTCTCGGTCTGCGGCTTTATCTTCTAATTCTTTCACCTCAAAAATATCAGCAAAGGTTTGCAGGCTTTCCATGCGGGTGTCCTTAAACGCATTGCTTGCCTGTTCGCCTAACGCCTTTCGATCGACCAGAAACAAAATACGACGAAACCGTTTAGTCTTTAGCAACCGATAGACCAAAGCAATACAGGTCTTAGTCTTACCCGTGCCCGTTGCCATTGCTACTAGGAGTGCTTGGCGATCGGATTCCAAAGCCTGTTCAACCGCTTGAATGGCACGAATCTGGTAGTCCCGCAGCCCAAAATTGTAGGTAAAGCTCTCTTGCTTCAGCCGTTCATGGGCTTGCTCAATGTCCTGGTTCAGGGTATCAATTAGCCCTTGAGGGCTATACCAAGTCCGAAGAGGACGGCGGAGATTCGTGGAACGGCGCACATCTCGAAACCAGATCCCGCTCTTGGTGCGGAGCTGCTGTAGAAACTCCCGCCCATTGGTTGAAAATACGAAAGGCACCTTGAATTCACCCCAGGGTGAGCCCTCTGGCAGTATTTCATTTCCTTTGATCTGATATCCCCGGCTGTAGCGCATCGCCTGATCGATATCATCTGAGACATCTTTGCTTTGACGCTTCGCCTCGGCGATCGCTACCACTTGTAAGCCCACAAACAAAGCGTAGTCTGCTGGTCCGCTATCTGTCGGCCATTCAGCGATCGCCAGATTTCTGCCTTTTTGAGGACGAACACCTTTGCCATAAGTCAGTTCTTCAGAATCCACTTCCCAATCTGCTGCCCGCAGTTGAGCATCAATCAGCCGCCGCGTTTCTCGTTCATCTAGCTCGACGGTCTGCTCAGCAGCTTGAGCCTGGGCGATCGTCTGCTGAATTGCTTGCCGTGGCGTACTCGCAGCGGTTGCTTGAAGATTTGCCAGGTGATCTAGAAGTTCTTGGTTTTTAGCTTCAACTTCCTTGGCTAATTCCTCAGCCGAAAGACGACGTTGAGCTTCCTGCTCTAATGCCGCTTGAGCAGACTGCGCCGTTGATTGAGTCGCTTGAAATTCTGCTCGCAACCGCTCCAACTCATCTCGTAGCGCCTCAGTTTCTAAAATTGGGTCAGGCGGTGGAACGAATGGTCCCGGATCAAAGGTGCGTAGCCGTAGCCGATCCTCCGCAGTTTCGCCTCCAAAGGCTCGATGAAACCAAATTCCTAAAAAACGCGCATATTTCAATCCGCTTAAAGCAGCGCGCTGACTGCCAAATTGTCCATGCGTGGCATCATTTCCAGATTTACGCAACTCATGGAATAGCCGTTCCACATCGCCCTTAATCACCCCGCGATCGCTCAAGCGGTGCAGCAGATCCACCTGTTTTTCAGTTGTGGAGGTGTAAAGCCCCACATTGGCCGCGACAATTTGTGCCAGCACTTCCCCAAATTGACGTAGCTTAATTAGGCAAGTGTTTGGATCATCAGCAAAATATTTCTCTGCCAACGCACCGAGCCGCACTAACTGCGGATCATGCGCTTTCAAGAACCCAAAATTGGCTGATGCTAGCATATCCTCATGCTCAGTAATGATCAAAACGATGTCGCAACGGTGGTTTTCTTCTTCTTAGAAGAAGTGCTGAGAGGTTCACTACCGTAACAGCATTTATCCTAAACGCCTGCAAAGATGCCAGCTCAAACCTGACATCTTTTTAGACACTATAGAAGAGCTTTCCCACTATTCTGACGATCACAACTCATCAAACGACGCAGATGATTTTCTGGATCACTCAATCTTCATCAGTTGAATAAAGAGTGATGATGCTCTCCTTTCCCCCAGTTATTACCATAAGCAATGCGGTATCACAGTTTAAAGAAGAACTGTAGCCGTCTTCACAAATTAGGGACTTACACGAGTGACTTGCATTGTGGAGCGACTTATATTCGGAACAAATAAAACCGCTCGCTTTTAAAGCAAGGCTACCCTGAT
>DATNOY010000392.1:0-4651 GCA_036703495.1 Coleofasciculaceae cyanobacterium | reverse complement strand
GGACAGGGTAACTTTCAAGAAGATCTGTGGCAACGAGAGGAAGGCGGTGGCGGCCGATCTCGCATCATGAAGGCAGGCAATGTCTTTGAGCAAGGGGGCGTCGGCTTCTCAGAAGTCTGGGGCGATGAGCTACCGCCTTCTATTTTGGTTCAACGTCCAGAAGCAGCAGGGCATGGTTTTCATGTAATGGGCACTTCCATGGTGCTTCATCCTCGCAGCCCTTACATCCCAACCGTACACCTCAACTATCGCTACTTTGAGGCAGGGCCGGTCTGGTGGTTTGGTGGCGGTATTGACCTCACCCCCTACTATCCCTTTACCGAAGATGTGGTGCATTTCCACCAAACGTTGAAGGATGCTTGCGATCGCCATCATTCTACTTACTACCCCACCTTTAAGCTCTGGTGCGATGAATACTTCTACCTGAAGCACCGTCAAGAAACGCGAGGGGTAGGCGGAATTTTCTTTGACTACCAGGATGGCAATCGTGGCAAGCTGTATCACGGGCCGCATCCTCAAGGGGCGGCTGCCGCACATAGCGAAGCCATTGGCGATATGCCACCCCGCAGCTGGGAAGACCTCTTCGCTTTCGTGCAAGACTGTGGCAACGCGTTTCTGCCAGCTTACCTGCCCATTGTGGAGCGGCGACAGAATATGGAATGGGGCGATCGCCAGCGCGATTTTCAACTTTATCGCCGTGGTCGCTATGTCGAATTTAACCTGGTTTACGATCGGGGCACCATTTTTGGGCTACAAACCAATGGCCGCACTGAGTCGATTTTGATGTCTTTGCCGCCACTGGTTCGTTGGGAATACAGCTACAAGCCCGAGGCCAATTCTCCCGAAGCTCAACTTTACGAAATATTTTTAAAACCCCAAGATTGGTTAGGGGGTGCGTTTCATACTCAGCGCTAGTTTCCGGTTAAGAATCCTCGATCTGCAATGTAGACGATCTAACTTTCTTGGGGCAACCTAAGTAGTATTAAGAAGGCTATGCTGAACTGACCCAGTTAGCTCTTAGACCAACATAAGCACAACTTCTGCAGGCAAAGTTTCTTAGAGGAATTGCTCCAGTTGTCTTTATGTAGTTTGATTGGCTTATGGGTATCTCGCCTTTGCTTACCACCAAAGATTGATTTTACAAATCGATAGGTTCCCACAGTAAGGTTGAAAATCTAACATGGAGCAGAAAATCCACACTACCCAGGATGGCAAAACCGTCATTGTTCTGGCACCTACTGGGCGATTGGACATCACGACGGCTTGGCAATTTCGACTCAAACTGCAGGAGTGCATTTCCAAGGTCAGTTCATATGTAGTGGTCAACCTCGGTCAGGTCAACTTCATTGATAGTTCGGGTCTAACGTCGCTTGTGGCGGGTATGCGAGATGCAGACAAGGTGAACGGCGTTTTTCGGATTTGCAATGTTCATCCCGAAGCCAAACTGGTCTTTGAAGTCACCATGATGGATTCAGTTTTTGAAATCTTTGACACGGAAGAGCAGGCCTTGGAAAGCTCATCTCCTCGAGTAATAAGATAAAACGGCATTGTAATTTGAAAACCTCTGCTCGCTTTGGATGCTGCGTTATGGTTGCCAGCCGTAACAAGACGCATTCAATTAAGAGCCGAGTGAAGCGACTGGAGCGCAGCAATCGTGTACAGATAGACCTGCAAAGCACTATCTTCGCCAATTTTGCTATGCTACCTTGCCATGCCCAACAGACACTGCAATCCTGACTAGCTCCCCGCTGAGCTATAGCTGTCTCCAGCGCCACTGAGTTCTATCGCAGTCCTACTTGATTTGTGAAATGGTTTGTGAAAGGTGAGAGGCGGGCTGCGCCCGCCTCTCACCTTTCACAAACCATTTAGGATTGCTATTCAATCAAGCCGATGAGAAAACGTGCAATTGCAGCTTGGCAATTGCACGTTTTCTGTTGGTCAGCTCACCCACCTACCCGATGCCCTCTCATTTAATCTTCATGATCTTCAAATGGATCAGCCAACTGCTTGGAAGGAGGCCCAAATGAAAGATAAACAGTAATGCCCGTCAGCAAGACCACCGTGATGGCGATCGCCCAACTGACAACCGTTGCAGGCTCTGAGGTATCAATAATGCTAAGAACTATTGCAGGTATCATGTGCTGAAATATGCCGGTGTAGTATTACTCTTATAATATTACGGATCGTTAAAATCTTTAGAGAGCTATAAAGGGTCACTCATGGCACAACGGACTCGGTTGGGAGATGTTCTTAAACCCCTGAACTCTGAGTACGGTAAAGTTGCTCCCGGTTGGGGAACAACTCCGTTGATGGGCGTTTTCATAGGATTGTTTTTTGTCTTCTTGCTGATTATTCTGCAAATTTACAACTCTTCTTTGATCTTGGAAGGAGTCAATGTAGATTGGTCTACCTTAGGTAGCTAATTTCTTTCAACTTCTACATTTAATTTCCATAGGCTTAGAAACTTGTCCCTGGCTTGTCTAGGGACATTTTATTAACCGCTGTAATTCTTATCCCCTGGACCTCCTCTAACCGACTCCCGCCATCCGTATTACAGTAAGGATTAGGAATAGAAAGGCTTAGGGATGGATTTGCTGTCATCCTTGATTGTGCGTTAGCTTGATTTTCTGCGATCGTTTTCAGGAGGAATGCTGTGAATATTTTTGGAATTGGTTTACCAGAAATGGGTCTGATTATGGTGGTAGCACTGTTGATTTTTGGGCCAAAGAAGCTCCCTGAAATTGGCCGCAGCTTGGGTAAAACTATTCGAGGATTCCAGGAAGCCTCGAAAGAGTTTGAGGCTGAGTTTAAGAAAGAAGCAGAACGCATTGAGAAAACAGTGAGTGAGCCCATGAAAGCCACCCTGGAACCTTCTGAGCCAAAAGCCCTCACCTCTGTCGAGCCAGCCGCCATTACGCCTGAGCCAGAAGCAGCGGCAATCGTTGAGCCAGAGGCAGTTAGTCCATCTCAATCCGCTTAACTAGAGCCACTGCACGTCCTTAATCTATGCCTGATCCTGCTTCTAACGCCAATGCTGCCAGTGCCCTCGTCGTGCCCCGCTTGATTGTAGGGCTAGGCAATCCTGGGGCTAAATACGAGCAAACTCGCCATAATATTGGCTTTGCGGCGATCGATGCGCTGGCACAAGTCTGGCAAATTCGCTTGTCTGAGCATCGAAAATTTCAGGGCTGGTTTGGGGAAGGTCTAGCGGTCAAAGGCGTCAAGGTTTGCCTGCTCAAACCAACGACCTTCATGAATCTTTCTGGGCAATCGATCCGGGCGGTGACCGACTGGTACAAGATTGCCCCTGAGGAAGTATTGGTCATCTACGATGATATGGATCTGCCGATTGGTAAGCTACGGCTACGCCAGAGTGGCTCGGCTGGCGGACACAATGGCATGAAGTCCACGATCGCCCATCTGAATAGCCAAAATTTTCCAAGGCTCCGGATCGGCATTGGCAATCCTAAAGACAAGGGGTTGGATAGGGAAGTCGTGTCTCATGTACTAGGTCGCTTTTCGCAAGCAGAAACCCAGGCAATGCAAGAAGCTTTGAAGCTAGTGGTGGATGCCGTTGAACTCAGCTTGAAACAGGGCATCCCCAAAGCAATGAGCCTTTATAACAACCGGACTGCCACCGAGGTTTAATCTGGGTCAAGCCATCTTTCAGCATCCGGTTGAACATCGCTACAACTGCTTAACCATCCAGATTGACTGGGTTTGGTAGCCTAGCTTTTGGTAAAGATTGAGGGCTGGCTGATTGTGGGTAAAGACTTGCAGTCCAATTTGGCGATCGCCTCGCTGTTTGGCCCATAACTCTGCCTGACTCATCAGGGCTGAGCCAATCCCTTGATGACGATGGTGAGGGCTAACGTAGAGTAAAAAGATATAGGCATGGCGATCGGCAGTTACCTGATCCACTGCATTACCAAGCCACAGGCAGGCGATCGGGGTAGCCGCCGCTTCCACCCACCAGAGTGAAGTTTCTGCGGAAAGATATTGTTCAACCGTGCGGGCAAGATGGGCAAACTCACGCCCTGGATAAAGCTCCTGATAGGTGCGCTGCATGAATTTAACCAGCAATGCCCGATCTAGCCCTGAACCCGATCGCAGGCTGTAGCCTGGAATTGCAAAACTCACCGTGGCTAAAACTGAGTCTCAGCGCTAGCATCTATTGCAGGCAAACCATGCACCAGAGCTTCCAAAGAAACAGGCAGCCCGGCAACGGCTTGAGCTGGCGTTTGAGCCGCTTGCTCCACTTCTTCAACGGGGGCAGGAGCCGCCATATCTTGAGGAAGAAAAATGCGAGCGCTAACGGCGACTAGAGACAGTAGAAAAATAAAAACAACGATGAGCGGCGCAATATATTGACGGAAAATAGCCATAGTAAAAATAGAGACTTATGCAATTGTCGAAGGGCAGAGAAGGAGTCTTGAGATTTCTCAATCTCAAGATTTATGAAGCTCTATTCATTATCCTACAACTTCCTTGAGGCTTACCACAGGTCATCTTGAGCGTCCTTTAGACCCGGACGCGCTAAAGACGGCGAGAGAGACTTCCAGGGCGCGCAAATGGGCAACAGCAGCAGTCCGGGTAAAGCAGCGGCTAAAGTCAGCCAAAAGAAGGGAGCCCAGCCGATTGCGGCCGCAAT
>DATNOY010000391.1:0-3671 GCA_036703495.1 Coleofasciculaceae cyanobacterium | reverse complement strand
GCGCAGCAACGGATCGATGGTGAGTTTGAAGGGGCGATGGGCTTCTTCGGTTGCCAATCGCTGCAGGGTGGCGTCCCGATCGCGGGTCGGAATGCTTTGCAAGTCAATTACAGGGAGGTGCAGACTGAAGCTGGGCGCAATTGCTTGAGTGGGTTGTCCATCGACTTGAGTGAAGGTAGTGCGGAGCGTTTCATGCCGCTGGACGATCGCGTTAAACGCCTGCTGGAGCACTTTCAGATTCAGGTGTCCTTGCAACTGGACGGCAGCAGGCATATTGTAGAAGGGATTTTCAGGTACTAACTGATCGAGAAACCACAGCCGCTGCTGGGCAAATGAGAGGGGCAGCGATCGCTCACGCGGAAGCCGCACAATGGCACTAGACTGGGAGCCGGCCTGAGCCGTGTGCCGTAGCAGAGAGAGGAGTTCGGGTTTGCGTTGGGCCAGTTCTGCTTGCAGATCAGGCGTTACCGTTCCTTCAGGGGCGCTAAAGCGTAACCGATTGCCCTCAACAAAAACGTGAATATCTAAACTCTGCAGATTTGCTAAAAACTGCACCGTGGTCAAACCCCTAGTCAAGTCAGTCAAATCTCTACCTCCTCACGGCTGGCTGCTTTAGAGGCGATCGGCTCTAGGCGGTGCAGCTGGGTTGTCCAGCGCATCGTGGCAATCGTGTTTGCTAGACCTGCGATCGTCGGGGTCTCAAACAAATTGCGAAGCGGCACCTCCATCTGGAAGGCATCTCGCACGCGCGACATCAACTGGGTTGCCAATAAGGAATGTCCACCGATCTCGAAGAAATTGTCGTGGATGCCGATTTGCTCCAGTCCCAGAATTTGTTGCCACAGGGTGGCGATCGTCTGCTCGATCGTCGTCTGTGGCATTTGGGGCGAATCTACCGGTTCGGGTGTGGGCGCTAGTAACTGGAGGGCACGGCGATCGACTTTGCCGTTAGCGGTCAGAGGCAGCGCGTCCAGCCTCACAAAGGTCGAAGGCAGCATGTAATCGGGTAGTTTCGACTTCAAGAACTGCCGCAAATCGCTCATCGGCAGGCTCAATTTTTGATGGGAAACAATGTAAGCAACTAAGCGTTTATCCAGTTGCACTTCATGGAGCAACACGATCGCGGTCTGGACAGCCGGATGTTGGCTCAATACCGTTTCAATCTCGCCCAACTCAATCCGAAAACCTCGCAGTTTCACCTGGTCATCCACACGTCCTAGAAATTCCAAATTGCCATCCGCCCGGTAACGCGCTAAATCCCCGGTTTTGTAAAGGCGAGGCGAGGGAGTCGAATGGCTGCCGCCATTCCCTTGAAAGGGATTATCAATAAACCGTTCAGCCGTTAACTCCGGACGGTTGAGATAGCCCTGAGCCAATCCATCCCCCCCAATGTACAACTCTCCTCTAACGCCGATCGGGACAGGTTTTAAGTGAGGATCTAAGACGTAAATTTGGGTGTTGGCAATAGGTTGACCCATGGGAAGGGTAGTGTCGTCCGCTGCGATCGTCTGCACCTCATAGCCGGAAGCAAATGTTGTACTCTCAGTCGGCCCATACATATGCAGCAAGTGTTGGGGCGCGCCCTGCCTGAGGACGGTTTGCACCCATCTAGGATCAACCGCTTCGCCCCCAAATAAGAGATAGCGCAAGCCGCCAAACGCTGTAGGAGCATCCTGAGCCATCTGGTTAAACAAAGCGGTTGTCAAAAACAAGACACTGATCTGCTGCTGTTGCAGTTGGGCAGCAAACGCCAGCGGGGATAGCGAGACTTCGCGATCGATCCCGATGAGCTGAGCGCCATTGAGTAAAGCGCCCCAAATTTCAAACGTGGCGGCATCAAACGAGAGGTTAGACACCTGCGCCACTCGATCGCTGACTTGCCACTGCATGTAGTTGGGATTGCAAACCAGCCGATTCACTGCTCGATGGGGTATTGCTACCCCTTTGGGGGTTCCTGTGGAACCAGAGGTATACACGACATAAGCCAGGTCATCAGCATTGGTCTGGTTTGTGGGATTGGCTTCGCTGGCTTGAGCGATCGCCTCCCAGTCTCGATCCAGACAAATGAGGGTCGCCTCAGTGTCGCCAAAGGACTCCAGCCTATGATGTTGAGTCAGCAATACGGAGACTTCCGCATCTTCTATCATCCAGCGTAGCCGCTCGATCGGGTAAGACGGATCCAAAGGGACATACGCACCTCCAGCTTTCAAGATGCCTAACAGTCCGGCAACCATTTCCACCGATCGCTCCATGCAAATGCCGACCCGCGCTCCTGCGCTGATTCCCATCGTTTGCAAATAGTGCGCCAGTTGGTTACTGCCGTGGTTGAGTTCTCGGTAAGTAAAGGAATTGCCATTGAACTGGACGGCGATCGCATCGGGCGATCGCTCCACCTGAGCTTCAAATAACTGGTGAATGCTGCGATCGGATGAATAATCTCGTTGCGTTCGATTCCATTCAATTAACAGCTGCCGCTCTTGTAATAGTGTTAAAACAGGTAACTCTGAAAGTCGCTGATCTGGATCTACGGCGATCGCTTCTAGCAGCGTTTGAAACGAATTTAATAGCCGAAGAATGGTAGCTTGATCAAACAGATCGGTGTTGTAAACCATGACTCCCCGCAATCCGGCGGTATGGTTCCAGCCATCTCCCCACAGGCTTCTAAAATCATCAGAACATTCCCACAAGTAAAGTTCCAGATCAAAGCGTGTGGTGGTGGTCTCAAAGTTTGAAGATCTGAGCGTTAACCCTGGCAATTCCAATTGCTGCATGGGTGCATTTTGCAGCGCAAAGACTACCTGAAATAGCGGATTGCGGCTGAGATGGCGCTCTGGATGCAGTTCTTCAACCAATTTTTCAAAGGGTACATCTTGATGGGCGTAAGCAGCTAGAGCCACCTCCCGGACTTGTCCCAAGAGTTCCCGAAAGGTGGGATTACCAGAGAGATCGGTACGTAGAACCAGGCTATTGACGAAGAAACCAATCAATCCCTCCAGTTCACTGCGATTGCGATTGGCGATCGGTGAACCCACCGCCACATCCGTTTGACCGGTATAACGATACAGCACAGTCTGAAATGCTGCCAGTAAGGACATAAACAGGGTGACGCCTGCTTGCTGGCTAAGGGATTCTAGGGCTACTGCCAACCCTTGTGGAATTTCGAGCTGCTGCGTGGTGCCTCGATAGCTTTGCAGGGGAGGACGAGGGCGATCGGTGGGTAGATCTAGCACAGCAACCTGGTTTAACTGCTGTCGCCAGTAAGCTAGCTGCGTCTCTAAAATGTCTCCCTGTAACCACTCCCGCTGCCAATGGGCAAAGTCTGCATATTGAATGGGCAGATCGCTCAAGGGAGACGGCTGATCTTGCTTAAAAGCAGTGTAGAGTGCGCCCAGTTCTTGAATGAAGACTCCGCTAGACCATTCATCAAACACAATGTGATGGAAGTTCAACAGCAGCACAGACTCTGTTTGACTCAGTTGAATGAGCATGAGCTGCAAGAGTGGGCCCTGTGAAAGGTTAAACGATCGCTGCATCGCGTCGCTGAGCAACCGTTGCAAGGTAGCCTTTTGCTCAAGCGTGGGCAGAGATTGCAGGTCAACACAAGGGAGAGACACATCCCAACAAGGCGCAATCACTTGCACCGGGTGTCCGTCCATCCAGGCAAAGGTGGT
>DATNOY010000390.1:0-4609 GCA_036703495.1 Coleofasciculaceae cyanobacterium | reverse complement strand
CGGGTCGTTGCAGCAAAAAATGCTGGATTCTCGATGGCAGCAGCTACCCTCAGCGTCGTGCTAGAACCTTTGCTGATGGCTGCTGCTGCTCTGGCGATCGCCCTGCTGGGGGCGCAGCCGGGCAACTGGCTGCTGCAAGCCCTGATTCTAGCGGCAGTGTTGATCGGCATCCATCCCCGCATCCTCAATCCGCTGCTGCAAGTCGCCAGTCGCATTAAAGGTAACGCTCAACAAACGGAGGAACCTACCCAAGCACTCCAACTCAGACGCTATCCTCTGCTGCCGCTGTTGGGCGAGATGGGGTTTGTGCTGTTGCGGGCAGCAGGTTTTCTGCTAACGCTGTTAGCCTTAAGTCCGATCGCCCCCGATCAGATGCCGCTACTGGTGAGCGGTTTCAGCTTTGCCTGGCTGCTAGGACTAGTTGTGCCGGGTGCACCGGGCGGGATTGGCATTTTTGAAGCAACGGCGATCGCCCTGCTGCATCAGTTCCCCACGGGGATGATTTTGGGCAGTGTGGCCCTCTATCGGCTGATCAGCATCCTGGCAGAGGTGATTGGCGCTGGCGCAGCTTGGGCCTGGGGCAGATGGCAAGACAGGGAATCAACTCGCAGAGGATGAACTCAGAGAATAGACGAGCGTACAGGGCAGGAAACAGCATCCGGAGACCCGCCAAATGCCCTAGAGTCAGCAACTCTTCCGGTGGGATTTCCGTCATCTTTTAGGAGAAATTTACTTCTGTCCCTTTTCATGTTCAAAATGTAGGGACACAGGATCGGGTGGTGAGGAATTGTTGGAGCCATTTATGAGTACATCGTTGTTTTCAGACGGAGCCAGACAGGCGATCGCTCCCCTCTCGGCTCAGTTAGACCTTTCAGTAGTTGTCCCGATTTATAACGAAGTAGAGAGCATTCCGCGTTTAGTAGAGGCGATCGCCATCACACTGCAAGACCATCGCCTCAACTATGAAATTGTCTGTGTAGATGATGGTTCCACCGACGGTTCGGCCGCTCTATTACGACAACTGGCGGGCGATCGGACAGATTTGAGAGCCGTTTTGCTGCGGCGCAACTACGGGCAAACGGCCGCAATGGCAGCCGGATTCAATCATGCTCAGGGGCCAGTCATCATTACGCTAGATGGTGATTTACAGAACGATCCTGCCGATATTCCCCGCCTGCTGGAGAAGCTAGATGAAGGCTATGACCTGGTGAGCGGTTGGCGGCAGCAGCGCCAGGATGCAGCCTTGACTCGGCTACTGCCTTCTAAAATTGCCAACTGGCTGATCGCCAAAGTCACCGGCGTCGCGATTCATGATTACGGCTGTTCGCTCAAAGCCTATCGATCAGAGCTGGTGATGGATATGAACCTGTATGGGGAGCTGCACCGATTCTTGCCCGCCCTGGCCTTTATTGAGGGAGCCAGAATTGCCGAAATTCCGGTGCGGCATCATGCCCGTAAGTTTGGACACAGCAAATATGGGCTGGGACGCACCTTACGCGTTGTGATGGACTTGTTTACCATCTTTTTTATGAAGAAGTTCCTCACCCGCCCCATGCACGTCTTTGGACTGTTTGGCTTATTGGCGATCGTGCTGGGGATAGCGGTCGGCGCTTACCTGACGTTCCTCAAGCTGACCATGGGAGAAGATATTGGCAACCGCCCCCTATTGATCCTGGCAGTGGTCTTGTTCCTGGCGGGTATCCAGTTGCTCAGCTTTGGTCTACTGGCTGAATTGTCCATGCGTACCTATCACGAGTCCCAAAATCGTCCGATTTACCGGGTTCGGGAAGTGGTGGGGTCAAAAGCAACTTCCTAGAAGACTAAAAGAACGCGCGCCAAAAAATAAGGACAAACTGAAATTTGCCCTAGCGATCGAATCTAGAATACCAGTACAAAAACCGAGTTTCTTTGTTCAGAAGCCCCAATTTTTGGGGAGGCGATGGCAAGAAACCCGGTCGTTCCGGATCGTGAACTCACTAACTTCCGGAATTTTTTTAGGAAGGTCAGCTTTGCCGCCCTTCCTAAAAAAATTCCGAGTTTTATTAAATTCGTAATCCTAAGACTAGCGATGCGCTAGTTACTGCCTGTGAAGGTCACTTCTGGAAATTTGCTTTGGGCTTCAGCCATCGACTGCCGCTTGCCTTCTTCTTGCCAGTAGTTGATCACTTCAGTCGCTTTGTTGAGCAACTCAATCCGGTCAGTTTCAGAAATCCAGTGCTTTTCTTCCAGCGTGGATTTCAACTGTTCCCAGGCATCATTGCGAGGCCAGAAAAAATAGGATGTCAGAGGGCTGGTGCCTTTTCCGACAATTTGATCAACCGCCAGCGCTACATCTTTTTCCAGCCAGAGAACCTTCAGAATAAACTTAGCCAAACAAACCTCCCGAACCGCCTCAAGGCGTTCCCAATAATCCGTACAACCCTCTATAGTAATGCATGGTTCCTAGGATGACTATGTTCCCTTCAGTTGATACAAAACCTTTGGTGTTCACAGGAGATTTTGGTGATTACTGCAACTATTGTCTTTGACATTGATGGCGTGGTTCGGGATGTGGGCAACTCCTATCGGCGGGCGCTAGCCGATACCGTTGAGCAATTTACTCAGGAGGCTTACCGACCTTCCCAGGCAGATATCGATCGCCTTAAAACAGAAGGACTGTGGAATAACGACTGGGAAGCCTCTCGCGAGATGATTTACCGCCATTTTGAGTCACAGGGTCAGTCGCGATCGAGCCTTAACTTAGACTATGAAGCTTTAGTAGATTTCTTCCAGCGTCGTTATCGCGGCGAAGATTTGGAAAATCCAGATCATTGGACAGGCTACATTGCCCATGAACCGCTGCTGCTCCAGCCTGCCTATCTACAGCAGCTCACTCAAGCAAGCATGCCCTGGGGATTTTTTAGCGGAGCTACTCGCGGCTCTGCTCAGTTTGTTTTGGAGAAGCGGTTGGAACTGCGATCGCCCGTTCTGGTGGCGATGGAAGATGCCCCGGGCAAGCCAGATCCAACGGGGTTATTTCAAGTGGTTCGGCAGCTGGATACGCCAGAAAACGTACCTGTCGTCTATGTGGGCGATACTGTAGCCGATATGCAAACCGTACAAAAAGCTCGATTGCAGCAGCCCAACCGAACCTGGATTGGTGTGGGCATATTGCCGCCCCATGCTCAAGATTCCCAGACGTATCAGGCTGCGTATGAAGCTCAACTGCAAGCCAGTGGAGCAGCGATCGTGCTGAGCCAGGTAGAGCAACTGACGCCTGAGAAAATTCGACAGTTGCTTTAAGGGGAGTTGCTTTAAGGCGGGTTCCTTCAAGGCTGCGGCTGCCTAGCTAGAGGAGGATAGCTACAGCCGAAAATAGCAAAATCCGCTCAATTGAGGCTTTACTTTGCCTTACATAAAGCTTCCATTTTAACTATCAGCTCATAAAGCCATTCCAGTCCCACTGAGCTAATCCAATCGGGGATTCCAGGTGCAGTGCGATCAAACTGCTGTTCAACCAAAGACTGATAGACGATTTTCATGGGTGTACTGTACAGCAATATTGAGTGAATCCTACTCTCCAACTGCTCTAAAGTTGTGAGTGGCTTACTACAATCTTACGTAGAGGACTAAGAGTGCTACATAAAGTGTCTATAAAGCACCATAAGATTCCTGAAAAGATGTAAAAGTAAGGCTTGAGCTAGCTCAAGTTACGCTTAGGAGGGCTTTGCTCTTGAACCTGGTCTTTAGGTTTCAACCGTTTGTATACAACTTCCGCAATAGAAACGGGAATCACAATTAACCAGAAGGTTGCACCCAGCACTATAACCCACCACGATCGCTTGTCTGTTCTGGAGACAGAGTCATCCCACAAGAAACCGCTGAGTAAAAGGCAAAAAACGAGCAAAGCAACGGTCAGATAAAGAGCCACAAAATTGATTGGCATTCCCTTAGCCTTCGCCTGTTATAGCTATTAAACCTTTTAGATCAAGTTGGGTGAGAACAAGACTCATCTAACTTAATCTTAAAAGTCTAACTTTAGATAAGTTTATTCATATCATCGATTTGTTGCAATAAATTTGAGGATTACGAGAAGCCTCAATGATTATCAGATCCTCAGAGAATAACAATCTGTGCTGGCTTATTGCAACTTCAAAAACTTGTCGAGAGCGGCTACCATTGCTGGAGTCCAGCGACGGGTATGAGCAACCCAGTCTAGATCTTTGTAGCGTCGATCCAATCCAACGGCTGCCACCCAGTTGCTTTCAGCCTCACCCCGATTGCCGCTGACCCAGAGCGCGGCCGAGAGTGCGGCCCGCATGTCAGCAAACTGAGGGTACTTCCGCACCAGGTTTTTCATCGTGCGGATGGCTTCCTGCGTCTGTCCCACTTCATAGAGGGCAAGTGCATAATTGGCCCGAGCAAAGGCAAAGTCTGGGGCCATATCAGCGGCTTTGCGATAATCGTCGATCGCTGCATCCCAGTTTCCTAACCCTGCCTCAGCATTACCCCGATTATTAAAAGCTGCCGGATCCTGAGGATCTAGCTCCAAAACGCGATTGTAGTCAGCGATCGCCGCTTGCCACTTGCCTAATCCTTCTAAGGCAGTACCGCGATTCAAGTAAGGATC
>DATNOY010000389.1:0-7620 GCA_036703495.1 Coleofasciculaceae cyanobacterium | reverse complement strand
GACTTTGTAGCCTTTGCGCTCTGCCCAGCGGGTGTACATGCGCAGCAACATTTCTGTCCAATCCTGGGAGTCAGTGCCACCGGCACCGGCATTGATACTCAGCACGGCCCCACCCTGATCGTAAGGGCCAGACAACAACTGCTGCAGTTCCCATTGATCCAGTTCGTGGCTGAGGTGGCTAAGGCTGGATTGGGCCTCTTGCAGGAGGGCATCATCGGCTTCTAACTCCAGCAATTCCAACACAGCTTTGGCATCCTCCAAATTCGATCGCCACTGATCGAACTGCTGGATGTGGGACTTGAGGTCATTCAGCTCTTGCAGCGTTTTTTGAGCCTTGTCCTGATCTGTCCAAAACTCAGGCTGGGCAGCCTGTTGCTCTAAATCTTGAATCTTGGCACTGAGAGCAGGAACGTCAAAGATACTCCTGGGTTTTACCCAGGCGGTTAGACAACACTTCAACTTCGCGCTTAATATCGAGCGTTTCGAGCATGAAAAGGGAATCCTCTACAGATGGTACAAAACAGATAGTACAGAACAGATAACCAGAGTCTTAAAGTAGATACATTATTGCCTAACTTGAGCTGAACTGTCAGTTGGGTGGAGCAGGGGCAGAAGTAGGAATTGACAGGTCTCTCAAACGCTCTTAATCAAGCCACAATAGAATAGCGATCGCGAACAAGCTGCTATGTCGATGGATCAGACGGAAGGGTTTACTGACAATTGGGCGTATCTTAAGGCTGAACTGCAGTGGCTAGACCGAGTGCTGATGCTGGCAGTGGCGCGGCAGAAAAAAGAGGCTAAAGAGGTGGATCGGGTAGCTCAATCGAGGGCAGATCGGGCCACTAGCCACTGGTGGAAAGGCGTGGTGCTGTTTGAGGGCAATGTTTCCTATGATGAGCATCGTCGTCCGCCGCAGGCTGCTACAACCCCTAAGCCCAGCCAGCAACAGCAAATTGAACAGCGAATTGCGGCTAGCCGCCAGCAGGGAGTTGTGTTGGCTTTGCCGGAGCTGTGCGATCGCCTGCAGCTCACTGCCTTTGAGAAAAATTTGGTCTTGATGAGCCTGGCTCCAGAATTAAACCGCCGCTATGCCAAGCTGTATCGGGTATTGCGCAGCGAAGAGATGCCGGTTAAGACTGACTTGCCCAGTATGGATTTAGTCCTGCGGCTGTTTTGCCGGAACGATATGGAATGGCGATTGGCCCGCAATCGCTTAACCGCAGACTCGCCTCTCAAACAATATCGGCTGCTCCAGCTTTTGCCTAATCCAGAAGAGACTTTACTCAGCTCTTCATTGAAACTGGAGGACAGCATATTGAACTACCTGATTTCTGATCAACCGACGGCTGAAGCGCTGGAAGGGTTGCTGGATCAACAGTCTCGCCACTTGCAAATCACGGGCCGCCCCAGCTATTTAGATCACGCCCTGGTGGCTGTCGATTGGGCAGATCTAATTTTGCCAGCGTCGCTGCTAGAGACATTGCAATATTTGACTCAGCAGGTGCAAGGCTATGCCGCCGCCGCAAAATGGCAGGTGTTGCCGCAGCACGATACAGGACGGGTCGCCCTGCTAAAAGGTGAAAAGGGCACTGGTAAAGTGTTGGCAGCTCAAGCTATCGCCCATGCCCTGCAAACGCCGCTGTTTCAAGCTAATTTGGACTGTATTGCGCCAGAGCACTATGGGCAGCTGCTGCAGGAGATCACAAGGCAAGCTCCGACGGTGTTACTGATTAAATCTGCCCAACTTTGGCTAGGCGCAGGCGGATTGGCAACAGCCGCATTGCATCAGTTTTTTGCGCAACGTCGCCGTTTACCCACCATTACTTTGCTGAGTCAGCCGCCCGCTTGCCCCGTTTCTGCCAAGTGGCAAGCGCAGATTGATCAAGTGCTCTCGTTTCCGTTGCCCAACGAAAGCGATCGCCTCAAGCTTTGGAAACGGGCTTTTTCAGCTCAAGTGCCGCTTGCCAAAGACATTGACTGGAAAGCCCTAGCACAGCAGCTCTCCCTGACAGGCAGCGAGATTGGCGCGATCGCCCAAGAAGCCACTTTTTATGCAGCCGCGACCGAGACGACCCAGTTGAGGATGTCGCATTTGCTTGATGTGCTGGCTCAACGTGGTAAGACGTTGAAGCTCAAGCCCAAGCCCAAATCCAAGCCCAAATCCAAACCCAAATCTAACCCGGGATGAAGCAATCCGCCTGCCTACCCTAACCCATTGGCAATGCCGTAAAACAAGGGGGAAAGCAGCAGCGACGGCAAAAAAGAAGCAACCCGAATTTGCCCAATTTGCAGCAAGTTTAACCCCAACCCCAGAATCATCAAGCCGCCTACGCCTGTAACGAGCAAAACTTGGGGTGCTTGAGCCGGATTGGGCAGCGCCTGAGCCAGCAACCCCGCTGCGAGCGACAATCCACCCTGGTAAACCAGAATAGGCACAATCGAGAAGCCAGACCCGATGCCATAGCTGCTGGTTAGGGCGATTGCCGCTAATCCATCCATTGAAGCCTTGAGCGTCAGTAGCGTACTGTCTCCTGTCAGCCCGTTGTTGAGGCTGCCAATCAAGGCCAACGGGCCAACGCAGAACAGCAGGCTGGCTGCCACAAAGCCTTCTGTAAAGCTGCCTGTGCCCTTAAAGCGCCGTTTCAACCAGTCGCCGATGAGGGACAACCGTTCCTCCAACTGCCACCATTCGCCTAATAACCCACCTGCAACGATCGCCAATAATCCCACAATCACACCCGGCACCTGCCCTGCTCGAACATGGCTCAACTCGGCAGCCATACTGATGCCAATGTACAGCGTGATCAGACCCACCCCTTGAGTAATAATTCGCTGCATGGGCATGGGCAAACGCCCCCGCAGCAATAACCCCAGCCCTGTACCTGTTAAAACCGTTGCGACATTAATCCAGGTACCGCTGGTGCGTGTCCAAAAATCAAGCATCATAGGCAACCAAAAAAACAGAGGGATTGCCCCTCTGTTGATCATATGTCGAGACGTATCCAGAAACGCAGAGTATAAAAAGCGTTTGAGTATCTAGTTAAGCTGAGTATCTAGTAAGCCAGTCCCATACTCCGAGTGGTTTCTGCGCCCAGATATACCCGGATGCTAAGGAAGTCTGTTGGGCAAGCCGTTTCGCAGCGCTTACATCCCACACAATCTTCTGTGCGAGGCGAAGACGCGATTTGACCCGCTTTGCAGCCATCCCAGGGAACCATCTCCAAAACGTCAGTAGGACAAGCCCGAACACACTGGGTGCATCCGATGCAGGTGTCGTAGATTTTAACTGCGTGAGACATTGATATAGCGGCTCCAAACTAGTGATGTTAAGAGTCGTAATGGTAGCGGTCTGTAGCAGGCGGTCGCGCGATCGCTAGAACCAGCCACTGGCCGTAGTCATGACGTTCTCCAATCGAAACCAGTGTACAGCAGTGGTTTCACTCACTTCTAAAAACGATTGGAAAACTTTAAAGAATGTAATATCTGGAGGAAGAATGAAGGTACAAACAAACTCAAGCGAGTAGACCTCGGCTTCAAGCCAGCGACCGTTTTTCGGGTGAGTGCTTGCTCATGCGGGACAGAGTCCCGTATCCGGTCGCTTAATTCCCGCCATCCTGGACTAGAGTCTTCTAACTCTAGACCGATGAAGGGAGAGCGCCTCCCCCTTTATGATCCAATGCGTTACCCGACAAAGGGCAGTTACGAGATGTCACTGACGGCCGAAAAGGCAAGCGGCGAAGACCGGAGCAGTTAGTGGAATTGCGGGGGCGTAAAGCTTAAGTTAATCTTTCCTTTTTGAGAAATTAAAGCGATCGCCGCATAATTTGTTTCAAACCCTGAATCAGGGCTGTTATCAATCCTTACAACGTGGAGAAATACTAAAAATGGGTTGGCTAGATAGAATTTTCCCCGGACTCAAAAAACCTGCAACACCTCCAGTCGTTGCTGATGCCAAGACAGAAAGCGGTGAATCTATCCCGCCGGCAAAAGTGGGGCTGCATGGCGAGTTTGACGAAAGCGGTCTAGCGAAGCGAGTCGTGGTCGCATTTGACGATGATGCTCAGCTCGATGATGTAGAAACCTTATGGGTGGCTCAACTCAGCAGCAAAGTTGTTTTGAAAGGTAAAGTGCCCAGTCAGGCAATTTTGGATAAAGCCGTGTCCGTGGCATCCAAGGTTGAAGGCGCAACTGAAGTGGATACCAGCGGTGTCACCGTTGGCTAACGCCTAGCGTTTTGGGAAAGTTGGCGGCTGCCTGATGCAGGCTGTAAGCTAGCGGACCCATTGCCACTCAATGTGAACTGGGGCTTGTAAATATGTACAGCCCCAGTTTTGCAATCTGATTGAATTTCATTACGAAACATCAAAACATTAGGACAGTAGGAATGTAAGTATGGGACTGTTTGATCAAATTTTAGGGGCGATCGATAATCCCAATCAGCAAGCCAACCCCGACCAGCTCAGTGCCATTTTGAACACGGTGCAGCAGACCGTCAGCAGCCAGGGCGTACAGCCATCGGCTACAAATGATGTTATGTCAATGCTAGGTGGGTATGTACGCTCGGCCCTGCAGCAACAGGCAGCGACCGGAGGACGGGGACAGGTAGAGGCGATCGTCAACCAATTTGGCGGTACGAACCCCAGCGCCTCTGCCCTTCAGGCGGTCTTCTCGCCGAATCAACAGCATGAGGTGGCCCAAGCCATTTCTCAGCGTACGGGGATCAGTGCAGATGCCATTTTGGCGATGCTGCCTATGCTGGTTCCAGTTGTTTTAAATCTTTTGAAGTCGGGTGCTAGCCAGCCACAAGGGAACGCCACTCCAGGGACAGGCAACAACCCGGTCTTGAATACCTTTCTAGATGCAGATGGCGATGGCGATGTCGATATTGGTGATGCGATGGCGCTAGCAGGGCGCTATTTGACCCAGCGTTAACCTGATCCGCTTTCAAACGAACGGCGTTAAACTTAACACACTCTGAACGCTGAACATTAGACGATGGACGATAGACAATCTCAAGTCTGTAGTCCATCGTCTGTATCGTTAATGCAGATGACGCGGTAGCTAGGGGAATGAATCACAGGATGGAAAGTAATCAAGACATCGCGATCGAGCATCAAAACGTGCCCATTGCTCATCAGGGGTTGCACAATTTTCTATATAGCTCTGATGACGAACATCAGGTCGATGCTGCGGTTATGCCAGCTGGTTTAGAGACGGGGCTGGAAAATGATGGCACGGCGATCGTTCCCTTGCCGACTTGGTGCGATCGGGCCAGCAGTGCCAAGATTGCTGGCGTGTATGCGGTGCTAGACTCTCAGCAGCAGACCCAATACATCGGCTATTCTCGCAATGTACTGGTGTCATTGGGCGGGCATCTGGCTCAAAATGGCGAGGATACCTGTGCTTTTGTGCGAGTGCAGGCATTCAAATTTCCCAAACGCACAGAGATGGAAGCGTTGCGGGATGCCTGGATGGCGGAACTGGGCAGTGTTCCGCCTGGAAACAGTCCAGATAGCGACTGGGCCAGCAGCATTGGTGAAGTAGCAAAAGCAGTCATGTCTGCTGAAGAACGCCAGGTCTACGAGGAGAAGAAGCTGAAGTTGCGTAAGGCGATGGCTGATACCAGCCTGACGCGAGAACTGGAAGCTCAGCCGCTAGAGGAGCAGCCCGATCAGCAGCCCGATCAGCAGCAGCCCGATCAGCGGCAGCAGAACCTGAAATCGGCAGTGCAAAACGATGATTGGAGTGCGGTGATTCAAACTCAGACTCAAGAAACCCTGTAGGGTAGCTCACCTTATGTCTCACGGTACGATCGCGGCTGGACATGCCAAAACGGCGGAAGCAGGGCTAGAAATGTTTCGTTTGGGCGGCAACGTGTTTGATGCTGTGGTGGCGGCAGTCATGGCATCCTTCGCCGTAGAACCTACGCTAACTTCGCCCGCAGGGGGCGGCTTCCTGCTAGCCCACACCCAAAATGATCAAAATATTCTGTTTGATTTTTTTACCCAAACGCCACGCCAAAAGCGAGATTTGGGCGCGATCGATTTTTATCCCGTAGAAGTCGATTTTGGTAGCGTTACCCAGGAGTTTCACGTTGGGTTGGGATCCATGGCAGTCCCTGGGGCGATCGGCGGACTCTTTCATGTGCATCAACGGTTAGGCAAACTGCCCATGTCTGTGGTGGTGGAACCAGCTATTCACTACGCTCGCTCAGGGGTAGAAGTTTCGCCATTTCAAGCCTACTGCTTTCAAATTTTGTCCCCGATTTTGGTAGCCACGCCAGCCGGTCGGCAAATTTTCACGCAAAATGGAGCCTTGCTTCAGTCCGGGATGCAGTTAGTCATGCCGGAACTGGCAGACACCCTCAGCTATTTGGCCCAAGAGGGGGTTAGAGGATTCTATCAAGGCGACATTGCCCAGCAGCTAGTTAAAGACTGTCAGGAGCGAGGCGGCTACTTAACCCGAGCTGATTTGGAAAACTATCAGGTGATTGAGCGGCAGCCTTTGATCACCCAGTATCGTGGCGATACCGTACTCAGCAATCCGCCCCCTAGCTCTGGAGGAACGCTGATTGCCTTTGCCTTGGCGCTGCTCTCTGGGCTGGATATGACGCAATTGCCGTTTGGCTCGGTCGAGCATTTGCGATCGCTCGCCAAGGTCATGCAACTCACCAATCTGGCTCGCAAAGATGGCTATGATGCTCGGATATACGAATCGGATGCAGCAGCGCAGCTTCTTTCGCCCGCGCATTTAGCAGCATATGAGCGGCAGTTGGCGGCCGAGCGGTTGGGTAGCAATCCGTTAGGGGTCAACAAATGGGGCAGCACCACCCATGTCAGTGCCATTGACAGTGAAGGCAATGCCGCCAGCGTCACTACCACCAATGGGGAAGGCTCTTCTTACCTGATTCCGGGAACGGGCGTCATGGTCAATAATATGCTGGGAGAAGCCGATTTGCATCCCAACGGCTTCCATCAATGGCAAGAAAACATCCGAATTTCTTCAATGATGGCTCCCACCATTCTTCTACGGAACCATCAGCCAGAGTTTGTGCTGGGTTCGGGCGGCTCTAACCGAATTAGAACAGCGGTTTTGCAAGTAATTTCTAATTTGATTGACTTCGGTATGTCCATTGAGGCAGCGGTTAGCAGCCCCCGGATTCACTGGGAGTCCGGTGTGTTTAATGTAGAGCCTGGATTTGGCAATATAGTCATCGATCGCACCACTTTTCCATTTGATGGACAGGTAGAGCTATGGGGGCAGCAAAACATGTTCTTTGGTGGTGTTCATGCGGTCACGCGCAGCCGGAGCGGACTAGCCGGAGCAGGCGACCCCCGGCGGGGTGGAGTCGTGGCTGTTCTGTAGATCAGGCACTAGATCAGGCACTAGATCAGGCAACATGAGCGCTTAGCCCCTATGATTCTCCCTTCCTTCAAGACCCAATTTCCAGCGCTGCGATGGTGGGCAGTCCTCGTTGGCGGACTCATTTTGCTGGATGTGTTGAGCTTCTGGGTGGCGGAAGGGCTGTGGTTTCAGGAAGTGAATTACTTACCTGTGTTTCAGACCCGGCTTTTGACTCAGGTCAGTTTAGGGTTCGTAGGGTTTGCCCTGAGTCTGGGA
>DATNOY010000388.1:0-9361 GCA_036703495.1 Coleofasciculaceae cyanobacterium | reverse complement strand
TGAAGAGGGTTGAAATTGCCTCCCTATCAACGCGACCGGTTCAACTGGTGATTTGCATAGAGCGCTACTTCAGATCGCTAGCAACTGAAAGCGAATGTGGCAAACTGAAGTTGAAGGGTTGTTATTGCAGTAGGATTGCTCAGTTCCCTTGGTTCAACCGCTGACCTTAGAAGAATTTTTAAGCGCACCTGGCATCATTCTGGATGTGCGGAGTCCATCTGAACATCAGCAGGGACGGATTCCCGGAGCGGTGAGTTTTCCCCTGTTCACAGATGCCGAGCGAGCGCAGGTCGGAACCTGCTATAAGCAGCAGGGCAGAGAGGCCGCCGTGGAGCTAGGGTTTGCCATTGCGGGTCCTAAATTTGCCCAGTTCATTGCTACAGCCAAACAATTGACTAGCGATCGCCGCATCCGAGTCCATTGCTGGCGCGGTGGCATGCGCAGCGGGGCAGTGGCATGGGTGCTAGAGATGGCTGGATTTGAGGTGACAACGCTAATTGGCGGGTATAAGACGTTTCGGCGTTGGGCCCTAGGCACGTTTCAACTGCCCAAACCCATTGTGATTCTGGGCGGCATGACGGGTACAGGCAAGACAGATATTTTAACCAGCCTGGCGCAGCAGGGGATGCAGGTACTCGATCTGGAAGCCCTGGCCGGTCACCGAGGCAGTAGCTATGGCGCATTGGGATTACCGCCCCAACCCAGCAACGAACAGTTTGAAAATGAGATTGCGGTGCAATGGGCCGCGTTGGATTGCCAGAAACCCGTTTGGATTGAGGCAGAGAGTAAACGGATTGGGCAATGCCGCATTCCTGACGCCCTATTTGCCCAGATGGAACAGGCGGCAATTCTAGAAATTATTCGACCCAAAATGGAGCGGCTGCTTGCCTTAGTTGAAGTCTATGGGACTGCCGATCGCCAAGCCTTAGTCACAGCTACCGAGCGAATTCAAAAGAAATTAGGAGGACAACAGACCCAACAGGCGATCGAATTTATTCGCCAAGGGAAACTATTAGAAGGGTTCGAGATCATTTTGAACTACTACGACAAAACCTACACCTATGATTTACAGCGGCGGCGTGCCGTCATTTATCCAGTTGATGTCACCGGGCTAACTGCATCTGAAAGTGCCAAAATTTTGCTGGAAAAGACTCAGGAAGTCTTCTCAAGTTCTCTGACTGCCGTACAAGCCGCGCAAGCCGCTACTGTTTAAATCCCTGATAAATCCCTTGATGCAATCACTTTGAAATCATCAAGAAGTCGATCCTCCCAGGGGATCACCCTAACGGAGGAAGGGGAATCGCAGGGGCTTGAAGTACCTTGAGAAATGGAATCAGAACTGGTTAATTGCTAAAAATCCTAACCCTGACACAAATCTATGGATCGTAGCGTCTATTTGTTCAGTATTTACTGAACATTTAGAATGTGGTAGTCTTATGATTACGAAAAGTTGCGAATTCACCTGCGATGATGGTCTGGAAGGGGGACTGGAATTGAATAGCGATCAGCCTTTTGAACAAATGCACTTTGTTGAGGAAGTGGGTCTGATGTTTGAACTGATCGGCATGCCGCGCATGTCGGGGCGCATCTTCGGCTGGTTGCTGATTTCCGAACCCCCACAACAGTCGAATGGGGCTCTTGCTGAAGTGTTACAGGCTAGCAAGGGATCCATCAGTACCATGACTCGCTTTTTGATTCAGCTCGGGTTGGTGGAGCGGGTCAGTGTGCCGGGCGATCGCCGTGATTATTTTCAAATTAAAGATCATGCTTGGTCCCAGTTAACGAAACAGCGGCTCATCCAAATCGGAGCGTTTCGTCAGCTGGCTGCGCGAGGGTTGGATCTGATGAAAAATGCTCCGCGCCAGCACAAACGTCGTTTGCAAGAAATGCATGATATTCATGCCTTCTGGGAACGAGAGCTGCCCCTAGTCGATGAGCGCTGGGAGGAGGAGCAAGAGAAGCGACGCATGCCTATAGACACTTAATCATCTGGCTGTTGGGAACTGAGTGGCAGCCGCTTGAATTTATAGTTCAGACATTAGTTCAGACAATACGTAAACCGTTACTACAGTCGCTAGCTCAATTATTTAATTCTTCTCTACTAAATTGTTTTGCACCTTGGGTCTATGACGATGCAACTTCCTTTAATCGGAAAAGTCCAACAGCCGAATCCTTGGATAATCGGTTTGCTTGCAGCAGGACTATTGGGCACTGGAGCCGTCTCCTATTCGTTGGCACAACAAAAGTCGGCGGCTCCTGATCTCAGCAGCATCACTGTGCCCGTCAAATCTGAGCCCTTACAAGTTCAGATTGATGCCAGCGGCACCGTACAGCCCACTCAAACGGTTAACCTAAGCCCCAAGAGTGCAGGCATTGTGGCTGAACTGTTTGTAGAGCAGGGCGATCGCGTTAAGCAGGGCCAGGTTGTGGCTCGGATGCAAAATGACGACGTGCAAGCCCAGATTGTTCAGTCTAGAGCAAGAGTGTCCCAGGCAGAAGCCAAACTGGCTCAGCTCAAAGCAGGCAACCGCCCTCAGGAGATTGCTCAAGCTGAGGCAAAAGTGGCGCAAGCCGAGTCACAGGTCAACGAATCTCAAGCCCGGTTGAACTTGGCTGAAGAAAAACAGCGCCGCAACCAGACGCTAGTAGAGGAAGGGGCTATTTCTAGCGATCGCTTTGATGAGTTGTCTAACGAAGTCAACACCGCTAGAGCCATTTTTCAACAGTCTCAGGCAAGTTTAGCAGAAGCCCAACGCAGCCTGGATTTGTCCAGAAGCGGCAGCCGAGTTGAAGAGATCGATTTGGCCCAAGCCCAGCTTGACGAGGCGATCGGTAACCTCCAGGCAGCCCAAGTAAAACAGGAAGATACCCTGATTCGCGCGCCTTTCAGTGGCACGATCACCCAAAAATTTGCCAATGAAGGGGCGTTCGTGACACCCACCACTTCCGCTTCCGATGCCACTTCTGCCACCTCAACGGCAATTGTAGCCCTGGCTCAAGGATTAGAAGTTTTGGCCGAAGTGCCCGAGGTAGATATTCAACAGCTCCAGATTGGTCAACCTGTAGAAATCAGGGCCGATGCCTATCCTGATCAAAAATTCCAGGGTCGGGTGCAGCGGATTGCGCCCGAGGCAGTCGTTAAACAAAACGTCACCTCTTTCCAGGTGCGAATTGCTCTGGTGACAGGTCAAGCCAAACTGCTGTCGGGGATGAACGTAGATGTAACGTTTTTGGGCAAACAGCTGAACAGCGCTCTGGTGATTCCAACCGTGGCGATCGTTACCCAAGAGGGTAAGACGGGCGTTTTGGTGCCTGACAGCAAAAATCAGCCTGAATTTCGTTCCGTCACGCTAGGCGTGGCCGTGGGCAACCAGACTCAGGTTCTGGAAGGGCTGCAACCGGGTGAAAAGGTATTCACAGACATCCCGCCCGGCAGCGATTGGGGCAAGAAGAAGGAATAAACCTATGGATATGCTTGAAAGCGTCAATATGGCAGTCAAAACGTTGACTGCAAACAAGATGCGCAGTACCTTAACCATGCTGGGCATCATTATTGGTAATGCCTCAGTGATTATGATGGTGGGGGTGGGGCAGGGTGCCCAGCGCTACGCCTCTCAGCAGTTTGAGTCATTGGGCCCCAATGTTTTATTTATTATTCCTGGCAGTGAAAATGCCCAGAATCGATCGCTAGACCGGCCCCGCACCTTGACGTTGGAAGATGCTGAAGCGATCGCCTCTCAAGTGCCTACGGTAAGTGCCGTTGCTCCCCAGCTGCAGAGCCAGCAGATCGTCACCTATCGCAACAAAAAAGCAGAATCGTCGATATCCGGGGTGACGCCAGACTTTACGGTAGTGCGCGACTTTAATGTGGCACGCGGACGGTTTATAACTGACTTGGACGCACAGCGGCGCAATCGCGTGGTTGCGCTGGGGGCTGACTTGGCGCAAAAGCTGTTTGGCAATTCAGATCCGATTGGTCAAGAGATTCGCATCCGCAACATCAGCTTTCAGGTGATTGCCGTGATGGAAGCCAAGGGAGCGTTTTTGGGCAGCAACCAGGATGATATCGCCCTGATCCCGATTACGACTATGACCAGCCGCATTGTCGGTCGTACCTCTCCTTATGGCACTTCCATTAGCTTTATTAACGTCAATGCCCGGGATGAAGCCTCTATCAATGCCGCTCAATTTCAAATTACTAACTTATTGCGCCGCCGCCACAAGATCGTCAGCGAGAACGATTTCACCATTCGCAACCAAAAAGATGCGCTAGAAATTGTGGGTAACGTGACGGGAGCCTTGACGCTGATGTTAGCGGCGATCGCTGGCATTTCTCTGCTGGTCGGCGGCATTGGCATCATGAACATTATGCTGGTGTCTGTGCGCGAGCGAACTCAAGAAATTGGGTTAAGAAAGGCGATCGGGGCAGCCCCCAGCGATATTTTGCTGCAGTTCATGATTGAAGCCATTATTCTATCGGCGATCGGTGGATTGATCGGCACCGGCATTGGGGTGGCTGGCATTACGGTAGTTGGCGCATTCACGCCGCTGAAGGCAGGAGTTTCAGGGGTAGCGATCGCCGTTGCAGTCAGTGTGTCGGGCGGTATCGGCTTATTTTTCGGGGTTTTTCCGGCTCGTCAAGCTTCTCAACTTGATCCTATCGTTGCGCTGCGGAGTGCCTAGCCTGATGCAGACCATTATCCGTCTTGAACATGTCTTTAAAACCTATGGCTCCGGGGATATCCAGGTCAATGCCCTGTCGGATGTCAACTTAACTATTGAAGCGGGCGAGTATTGCGCCATTATGGGCCCGTCAGGATCAGGCAAATCGACTGCCATGAATGTGATTGGCTGCCTCGATCGCCCAACTGCAGGGGCTTATTATCTAGATGGCATGGATGTCTCCTGCCTTAGTGATGCCGAGCTAGCCCATATCCGCAATCGCAAGCTAGGCTTTGTGTTTCAACAGTTTCATCTATTGCCCCAACTCTCGGCCATGGAAAACGTGATGCTGCCAATGGTTTATGCCGGGGTAGCCACTGCCGAGCGCAAAGAACGGGCGGCTGAAGCGCTGACTCGGGTGGGGCTAGCCAATCGCTTAAATAATCGTCCTAATCAGCTTTCGGGTGGACAACAGCAGCGTGTGGCAATTGCGCGAGCAATTGTCAACCGTCCTGTCTTACTATTAGCCGATGAACCCACGGGAGCCTTAGACTCCCAAACCACTCAAGAAGTGATGAATATCTTTTCAGAGCTAAATGCTTCTGGCATTACGGTGGTAATGGTCACGCACGAACCTGAAGTCGCTCGTTTGAGCCGCCGAGTGGTATGGTTTCGCGATGGGCAAGTGGTTCACGCGCATCTTGCGCCCGAAGAACTGAGCCAAATGACAGTGGCTTAGGTGAATCACATTCCTAATAAACGCTAACCCGCTTTATAAAATTGAGGGTAGAGTAAGTAGATATACACAAGTAGATCTACGCACTCGATGGAAGGGACTATGTCTAGCAGTGAAGCTCAGAATCTTGGGGTGCTCTCAGAGCGGGAACTGCAAATTGTTGAATTGGTCGCAGCTGGCTTGACCAATCAAGAGATTGCCGAGAAGCTAGAAATTAGCAAGCGCACGGTTGATAACCATATCAGCAACATTTTGACTAAAACTGGGACAGGCAATCGCGTTGCCCTAGTTCGTTGGGCCCTGCAATGGGGCAAAGTTTGCATTGATGAAGTCAACTGCTGCATCCTGCCCCTTTCTCGAGACAATTTGCCGCCTGCCCAGTAGTAGGCTCTCTTCTTCAGCGCTTGAATCTTTTATGAACACCCGATCGCCCGCTTTTCTCTACTGTCCCCAACTGCCTTTGGCTGTCTATCGAGAGGTTGCAGCGCATCTGCGGCAAGTGCCGGGTATAGCAGTGGCGCTACTACCGCAGCAGTCTCAGCAGTTTGACTATCGGCAAAGTCAAGTCGGAGGGCTAGAAATTTTCTACCTACCTGCAGCTAATCCAGCCGCTCGACGGCGAGTAGAGCAGATTTTAGCGTATTATGGCGATCGCTATGGAGCATGGAAACCGCTAGAAGGATATGAAGGAAGTCCGTCAGTGATCTAGAGAGATCTAGCCGTCTCCTAACGCTAGTTCCCTCCTCATGACGACCTAAAGAGAATTTATGAGCGCTATTCAAGCCACAAGAGGAACGCGAGATATTTTGCCAGCAGAGATGATCTACTGGCAGCGGATTGAAGCGATCGCTCGAGACATTCTCAGCAGATCGGCTTACCAGGAAATTCGCACGCCTATTTTTGAGCAAACTGAGCTGTTTGCGCGAGGTATGGGCGAAGCGACGGATGTGGTGAGCAAAGAGATGTACACCTTTCAAGATCGGGGAGAGCGATCGCTGACGTTACGCCCGGAAAATACAGCGGGGTTAGTGCGGGCGTTTGTTGAGCATAGCTTGTATGCCCAAGGAGGCGTGCAGCGGCTCTGGTATGTTGGCCCCATGTTCCGCTATGAGCGTCCCCAGGCCGGCCGCCAGCGGCAGTTTCACCAGTTAGGAATTGAGTCATTGGGCAGCGCTGATCCGCGGGCTGATGCCGAGGTAATTGCGATCGCATCGGATTGGCTGCAGGCGATTGGCTTAAAAAATTTGCGCTTAGAGTTTAATTCCATTGGCGATCGCACCGATCGTCAACAGTATCGAGAAGCGCTGGTCAGCTACTTGACGCCCCATAAAGCAGATCTCGATCCTGATTCACAGGATCGGCTGTCCCGTAACCCCTTACGGATTCTAGATAGCAAAGATCAAACCACTCAAACCATTCTTCAAGATGCACCCAGCATTTTGGACTATCTCAGCTCTGCGTCGCAAAAACGGTTTGAGCAAGTTCAACAGCTGCTAACAGACTTGGGGATTTTTTATCGCATCAATGCTCGCCTGGTTAGAGGGTTAGACTACTACACCCATACGGTATTTGAAATTCAGTCTGATGATCTGGGCGCACAGGCAACTGTGTGTGCAGGAGGGCGTTACGACGGACTTGTTTCAGAGCTGGGCGGCCCCGAAACTCCTGCCGTAGGCTGGGCCAGCGGGCTAGAACGCCTCGTTTTGCTGCTGCAACAGCTAGATAGCCCTTCTGACTTAACGTTAGATTTTTATGTGGTGTCTCGCGGCGATCGCGCTGAATCTCAGGCTTTAAAGCTAGCGCAAATGCTCCGACAAGCCCGGTTTTCGGTGGAGCTAGATCTAAGCGGTAGCGCCTTTGGAAAGCAGTTTAAGCGGGCAGATCGGAGTGGCGCTGCCGTCTGCCTGATTTTAGGAGATGCCGAAGCCGATAACCAGACAGTTCAGCTCAAGTGGTTGGCTTCTGGAAAGCAAGAGGCGATCGCTCAAGCGAATCTTTTAGCTACAGCTGACGAGCTTCGCCGCCAAATTCAAATGGCTAGAACCAGCCATCTAGAAAACTTAGAAGCCTCCTCCTAGCTTTTACGCTTTGAGAGCCAGTTTATAAACCGCCACAGCTGATGGCAAGCGGATCGCAGCGCTCAATACAATCGGATCTATGGTTTAGGGTACAATACCTCTGTGGTGTGAATAAGTAATAATGACTAGTTCAAATCAAATGCCCAATAATATAGCCAACTTACCCAGGGTGGAAACCATCATTACCGGTTCAGAAGCACGAAATCACAACAGTCCACCTTCTGATTGCCCCAAAGCAATAATAGCCAAGCCCGCCAAACTGCCTTATCAAGCGAATCATCAAGTTGAGTTACTGCATCTCCACGCCGAAATTGAAGTGCTGTTGCAACAGGTTGAAACATTAAAGCGACAGCGCCTAATTACGGATGAAGGGTCAAATCTGCAAATGGCTGAAGCCGATCATCCTGTTTTAGCAATTCGCTGATATTGGTTTTTAGGAGCTGACATTGGTTTCTAGGATAGGACAGCGGGAATTGATCTACCGCAATGTGGTCAGATTGCCCGCACCAGCCAGACATTTACACGACAAACGGTGTCTGGATGTGAGCCGAGGTCTACTGGACTTAGAAGAGAAGGATTAATCTCCCTAATCCGAGCAGCAGCTGTGTTTTTCCTATCTTTTAAGAGGGGTTGAATCCGGCTGTGCCGCTCGAAGGCATCTGCTTTTACCAACAACTCGGACAGGCAACTAGCAAACCTACGAAAAATAAACTTCTATCCGTCTCCCAATTCTATTGGGTTTGACGGCTTTTTTTCATAAAAAAATGATTTGCACCTTGTGAAGAAATTGAGAAATCAGCCCTGAGTTTAGCTGTTTAGTTCAGCCCGAACATCACAAGGTTGTTCTGACCTGGTACAACTACCCCAACCCAAAGAAGTACTCACTAAGGGGGTGGTCATTTTGTCAAACGATTGTTATCTTTTTTAATAACCAAGCAAATACAAGGCTCTTGGGGAATTCTCAAGCTACAGCCTTGTTTAGCGACTGGCTCCGGTCAAAGTCTTCTAGATTATTGACCGATTCAAAACCGATCATTACTTAAACTAGGAGTTTGCAATGGATAAGTCTATTGAGCTTAGCTTGGAACAGCAATTCAGTTTACGGTCATTTGAGACTCAGGTGGAGCGGATGAGCCATGAGCAGGCTCAACATTTTCTCGTTAAGCTCTATGAGCAAATGATGCTAAAGGAGACCATGTACAAGCATTTCCTTAAGCATCAGTGGGGAATCGAGTCTGGTCCGCAGTTCTAGTCCAATTTCGCCGCAGCAGGCGACCTCCCTCTCTTGCTTTGTTCTAATGTGGAAAGAAGCTGGGGATGCTGGGGCGCTGACTCTGCGATTAAGAACCGCCGCTTATTTGAACCATAGATTAATGCCGGTTTTTAGTTTTGAGATAAATGGAGCGATCGAGAGATTTATCTGAACTAACCGTACAGAATGCTTGGGGAATGCTAGGGTGAGGGTGAGGTTTAACCTCCTAATCTTGTAAAGCTTTAGCCATGTTCCAGCACCCTCTGATTTGCACTAATCTGACCGATGGCTTACAGCGTTTAGTAAACTTTATACCGAGTTTTGCTGGCGTCGGTTTTCAACAAATCACTTTTTTACACGCTATCCCTTTCCCAACCGGGCAGACCATTCCCCGAGTTGATGAGAAGAAAGTTCAAGCCGCCCGAGACCGTCTCACCGTTCCTGCCCATAGCGCTACTGAAGTGCAGGTTAATGTAGAAGTGCAGACGGGCAGAGTGGTAGATTGCATCCTCAATGCCGTCAAAGCCCATAAGCCAGATTTAATCGTTTTGGGAGTCTCTGAACGTAGTTCTCTAGAGGAGCGGTTCTTCGGTAGTACAATCACAGAACTCAGTAAACGAAATATTGCCCCGT
>DATNOY010000387.1:0-4319 GCA_036703495.1 Coleofasciculaceae cyanobacterium | reverse complement strand
ACACAACCCCGCTATCTTCTCGTACCAGCAGGGTCAAAACTGCCAACAAACCCACCCACCCCCACCTGCGTTTTTCTAGCGCCAGCAGCAGTCCAAAAATATAGAGCGGTATCTGGCAAATATCATGGAAGTTAGCCAGTGTGGGACTAATCACTGCGATCGCTCCATAAAAGCTCACCGCAATCATTGCTGCTAGCTGAGGGGGATGATAGTGACGCGCCAAGGCATAGAGTACCAACCCGGCCGCCGTTACTAGCGTTACTTGCAATACCGACAGCCCCGCTGCTGAAGGAAACAGCGCATACCAAGGCCACCACAGCAACAGGGCTGGCGTAAAATGTTGACCCAATCGTCGGTAGGCGACATCAGGCACATTTCCCTGCATTACGGCACTCGATTCTGTGGAAGATAAAGAACTCTCAAACCAGCGACCGTGCAGATTGTTCCAAAACACCTGATTGAAGATGCCTTGGTCAAACGAGACGTAGGTTGGATAAAAGTTGAAATAGCGCTGGAGCACCAGTACTGTACAGACTATCCAAAACAAGATAGCCACGCCTACCACGAGCCGGAATTGTGGATACTTTTGCCCCATCATCACAACATCCTGCTAGAAACCGTTAGCTGAAGCGTTGGCATAGTCAAAATAAAATTAAAGTTAAAAATCTAAGTTAAAAATCAAAGCTAAAAGTTAGCAGCTCAGCACCAAATCTGCGCCAAACCGGCTTGTATTGATAGGATACATCTCAGGCTGGTGCCTTGCTGCAGTTTGCCAAATTGATCATCCGGCTGGTTATCCGGCTAACTTCCAGATCAACTTCCTATGGATCCACAACTGATTCAACTGTTTGTCAATGGCATTGCCGTCGGTAGCATTATTGCTCTGGCGGCAGTTGGGCTAACGCTCACCTACGGCATTTTGCGGTTAGCAAACTTTGCCCATGGTGATTTTATGACCTTAGGAGCCTACTGTACATTAGCGATAGATACTTTACTCAGAGGAACGATCGGTTTCCAAAGCATTTGGCTGGCCATCGTTTTAGGTGCAGTTCTCACCATTGGGGTGGCACTAGTGACCGAAAAGCTGCTGTGGTCTCCCATGCGCGATCGCCGAGCTACCTCCACTACGCTGATCATTATTTCGATTGGCTTAGCCCTGTTTCTCCGCAACGGCATCATTTTGATCTGGGGGAGCGCCAACCAAAAATATGATTTGTCCGTCGTAAGCGCCATTGATGTCTTGGGCATCAAGATTGCTCAGAATCGGATGATTGTGGTGGCTCTCGCAATTTTAGTCATCCTAGCTCTCCATTACCTGCTGCAAAACACGAAAATTGGCAAAGCGATGCGGGCTGTAGCGGACAATGTGGATCTGGCTCGGGTGTCTGGAATCAACGTTGAACAAGTTGTGATTTGGACTTGGGTGATTGCTGCTGGGTTAACCGCCATTGGTGGCGGTATGTATGGGCTGGTGACGGCCGTTCGCCCGAATATGGGCTGGTTTTTAATTTTGCCCATGTTTGCTTCGGTGATTTTAGGCGGCATTGGTAATCCCTATGGAGCGATCGCCGGAGCCTTCGTGATTGGGATTGTGCAAGAGGTGTCAACCTACTGGATTCCACCAGAATATAAGCTTGGAGTTGCCTTGCTGATGATGGTGGTAGTGCTGTTAATCCGCCCGCAAGGCATTTTTCGAGGTACTCTCTAGCACCAACAAAAAATCCGTAGAACCTTTATATCAAGGAATTCTACGGACTTGTATAGAGAAGGATTGACAAAACTAGTAAGAATCTTATTTGAGAATCCCGAAATAGAAAGCAGCCACAACAAAGTTAATGGCTAGCAACAAAAGCGCCCATCCTGCACGGAAGGTATAGGTTGGTTTATTCCCAGATGTCTTTGAAGTCATGAACTTGTATTCTCCTGTCAACAGATAGACGACTGAATCAGTCAAGAGTCATTATCGAGCAATCGGGAACCTGGATACTCCTTGAGTAAGCAAAACTTTGCAGGTCAATCCTAGCGCTCACTCCATTATTGAACTCAATTCTCAGATGAAACCCATTCTGTTTAAAGTTCCCCAGGAGAGAAACCAGCCAGAATGCTGGCTCTGTCTTAGGGCAGAACTGGAAGCAGATGGGCTAGGCTTCCTCGCCTGCATGGTAAGAACTTCGTACTAACGGAGCCGATCGCACATGCGAAAATCCCATCTGGCGGGCCATTGCTCCGAGTTGTTCAAACTCTGCAGGGGTCCAGTATTTTTGTACGGGCAGATGCTCCAAGGACGGACGCAAATATTGTCCCAACGTGAGGCGATCGCACCCAACTGCCCGCAAATCTTGCAGCGCTTCTAAAATCTCTGCTTCAGTTTCGCCATGTCCCAGCATCAAACCAGACTTAGTGGGAATGGTGGGATTCAGCTCTTTCACCACTTGCAAAACATGCAGCGATCGCTCGTATTTAGCACCTCGTCGCACTGGCCCTTGCAGCCTGCGCACTGTTTCCACATTGTGGTTATAGCAAGCCGGAGTGGCCTGTACCACGGTCGCAATCCGCTGGCGTTGGCTCTCCTCTCCTCCTGTCCCACCCCAAAAATCCGGTGTCAAGACTTCAATTTGGGTGTCGGGGTTGGTTTCCCGGATAGCGGTCATGGTCTTGACAAACCATCCTGCACCCTGATCGGGCAAATCATCTCGGGCGACTGAAGTCAGCACGACGTAGCGCAGCCCCAATAGGCTAACGGCTTCTGCCACCTTCTGCGGTTCTGCCATATCCAACGGCATCGGCGCATGTCCCTTATCTACCTGGCAAAAAGCACAACTCCGTGTGCAGATGGGCCCCATCAGCAGAAAAGTGGCGGTTTTCTGGGCATAGCACTCGCCACGATTAGGGCAACGTCCCTCTTCGCAAATGGTATGAATCTGCCGCTGTTTAATAATCTGTTGAACGGTGGAAATCTCGCTAGCCTTGCCCAATGGCCGACGCAACCAATCCGGTAAAGTGGCTAGGGGTGATCGCTCTCGGCTCAGTGGGGGCAGGTCATGTCGGGGCTGAGCCAGGGTTGCATCCATTTCAACCGGTTGATGAAGATTCTCTAATGACATGGCTGTAAAAGGTGATGAAATGGAGTGGCTGCGGTGAACTCTCATTCTCAAGATGAGAATGAAAGGCTAAACTTTGGGATAGGGGCTTTGCCCCCTCACTCCCCCATTAAAAATCAAGTTGTGGTCGTTGTAACCCATCAAGATTTCAGTCTGTCTTTTATCATCTTTCTAGAGGAAGCGATAAACTAGCGGCAATTGCGGGAATAGTGAGTAGTGGATGTCTAGAAGAAACCAGCATAATCTGGGAATAGAAGACGTTTTCTGGACAAGCGCTACACTGATTGATCAGTGCAGGTGGTGCGTAAACCCTGTTCTTTGTTACGATGTGCTTCCTAACAGAGGATGGTTCAGCAACGCTGTACGATCGGTCTAGCTGAGCCTTGCTATCAAACCAAGATAGCACCCGAATTGGATAGCCGCTGCGGCGGGTCAATGCCTTTAGGTTTTTTCGAGTCCCTATTTTTAAGTCTCATCTATCACCTCCACAGGAGTTCGTCGTGGCAAGTCATAAAATCCTGGTTATTGACGACAGCAGAGTGATTCGCAATATGGTGCGAGATATGCTGCCCAAAGGTAACTTTCAGGTTCTAGAGGCAAAGGATGGCGTCGAAGGACTCGACTGCATTCGCCAAGAGCGCCCCAACCTGATCATGCTGGATTTTCTGCTGCCTCGCATGAGTGGTTGGGAAGTGTTTCAGCAAATTCAGAGTCATACTGAGCTGCAATCCATTCCCTTAGTGCTGATGTCAGGTCGGCGGGAAGAGGTCACTGAAAAAATTCCCGAACCTTTCGAGTATTTTGAATTTGTTGAAAAGCCATTTGAGCAAAAAGAGCTGATCGATGCTATCAAATCGGCTATGGCTAAGGCACGTCTCCCTCGAAAACGCCCCGTTGCGGATGTGCCAACAGCGGTGTCTGCTGGCTCAAATTCCACGGCTGAGGTAGCGGCTCTCCATCAAAAAATGGAGTCCATGCAGGCAGAAATTGACCTGCTGAAGAAGCAAATGGCGCAGCTGCTAACGTTTATCCGACAAAAGTTGAAGTAGCCGCTCGATCGGGGGTGTCTCTTGCACGTTGCGTAGCCTTTGAAGCACTACCTTATCTGAAACACCACTTTATACAGGTTGGGGATACAGGTTGGGGGATGTTCTACCAACCCCAACTGCCAGCGATCCCCTTAAAAGGACCGGTAATTTCATGCGTGATCCAGCCTCC
>DATNOY010000386.1:0-6663 GCA_036703495.1 Coleofasciculaceae cyanobacterium | reverse complement strand
ATCTCGTTTTCCCATTAATACCTTGAAAATCGATCGCTCTTTTGTCAGCCAAATGCATAGTTGTGTTGATAGTTTAGAGATCGTTCGTACTATTCTAGTATTGGCACATAATTTGGGAATTGATGTCACCGCAGAAGGCGTCGAGACTTCTGAGCAAAATGCCCAGCTTCTAGAGATGAACTGCGAGTCTGGGCAAGGCTATTACTTCTCGGAGCCGCTAGAGGCAAAAGCCGTGATTCAGTTTTTAGAACGACAGCGACCCTAGTTTTCAAAATCTTTACAAAGTTTTACTTCCGTCAAAGTTTTCCCCGAGGATTCCCCATGATTTCCCCAGGTACCCCCAAGTTTTCCACAGGATCAGGCAGAGTTTTCCACAGGAGGTAACGATGCAGCCTAGCCTTGCAGATTTTCTGGGGAATATCTGGCATTTCTCAAGTCAGCTCGAAAAACCCAAAGCTTTTATTAAGTTACGTAACAAAATTTGCGCTCAAACCCGCATTCTTTCGTTGAAACGCTCGATGACCTAGTTGACTTACTTAATGTTTTGGCATTGACAACACCACCCCCCAATGGCGCAAAATGATGCGACCTACTATATTGAAAGCGCTTCGACTTAGATCAGCCTCCCCTCCAGCCTACGGGCAAGCGGGAAGCGAGGATTGGAGCTTAGCTTGGCGCTGCTTTTTGCTGCAATTCTGTTGCAACCGGTAGGTAGTTGCCCTGTCCATTACGTCATTCATTTCATAGAGGTTTCCATGCACGCAACCGTCAGCATCCTGGCAGAGATTCCGGAAGAGCTTCATGAATCGCTTCAGAGCTACCTGGAGACGCATCCTGATTGGGATCACGATCGCGTCTTTTGTGCTGCCCTGTCGCTCTTCCTGTTGCAAAATGGCAGCAGCAATACCCCCGATGCTTCGCGGAGCTACCGACGAGCCGCAAGAGTCTATCTAGACACCCTGTTCAAGCATGCCGTTTAAGCCCGCGACTGGCGGCTGAAGGTTAAACAGGATTGAGCGGAGGATGAAGCCGACGCCTGAGCACAGCGAAAGCAGCCAAATTTGCCCATTGAGGAGTTAATGATTGGGAATCTCAGCTGGAGTAATCCGGGCAAAGCATTCCTAACGACTTGTAAAGCTATGGGCTGTACGCAAGTGCTGAGGGCAAAAGGCGGTGAATTCTCTCGGTAGAATAAGGATCAGATTTTCAAGAGTTCGATCCATGACATACCTCTGGTTTAAAGCGTTTCATCTTGTGGGTGTAGTGGCCTGGTTCGCAGGCATGTTCTATTTGCCGCGCCTGTTTGTTTACCACGCAGAAGCCAATGAACAGCCAGAAGCAGTTCGCACGATCTTGCAACAGCAGTATCAGGTAATGGAAAAGCGCCTCTATCGCATCATCATGACGCCAGCGATGGTATTGACGGTGACTATGGCGATCGCCATGGTTGTTGTTGCTCCCAGCCTCCTCAAAGAAACCTGGCTGCATGTCAAATTAGGATTAGTGCTTGTGTTGATTGGCTATCATCATCTTTGCGCTCGTCTGATGAAAGAAATGGCGGCAGGTCAGTTTCGCTTCACGGGACAGCAATTTCGCTGGTTCAATGAGTTTCCGACGGTTCTATTTGTGATTGTGGTGCTGCTGGCGGTCTTCAAAAACAACTTTCCGACTTCGGCAGCATCTTGGAGCGTTGTCGGTATGATTGTGGCCATGGCAGCCATTATTCAGCTATATGCCCGTAAACGGCGATTAGAAAGAGAGAAACTGGCTACGGATGAGCTAGGCGCAAACAGCTCTGCCTAATTTTCCCACTCTTGCAATGCGATCGCCACGCCTTGCTTCAATCGATCCTCCAAATTGTTCTGAGCCGCTAACGCCTGAAGTCTCTCATGGGCCGTTAGCGGCTCTAACCGTTTTAGCGCCGCAATCACATGAAAGCGAACGCTGGCCGTGGGGTCTGCTAAAAGCTGTATTAAGGGTTCCAACGCTGACAGCTGACCCAACTGCCCCAGGCTATGGGCGATCGCCTGCTTACCTGGAACTGTTTGCCCAATAGGATGCGCCGATTGCAACAGCTGCATCAGCATTTGGGTAGCCTGCGTTTTCGCCTCAGCCGACTCTACCCGTCCCAAAACCGTAATGATCTCCTGGCAGATGAAGAGAAAGTCTGGACTGTCAGCCGCAGCCTGAGACCCTGCAGCCTGAGGCCCCGGTTGCCTGGAATTTGCTGTAGGCGATCGCTCTAAGCACAGGTGTAAGCAGTCTAGGGCCTCAACGCTGCCCACCCAAGCTAAGGCCCGGATGGCTGCCGCCTGCAGGTCCACTGGCGTATGGGGAGATTGCAAGACTTTAAACAGTCCAACGACGGCGGTTGGCGTACCGATACGCCCTAAAGCGATCGCCGTTTGCCGACACACCTCTGGGTGGAAATCCCACAGTAGCGGCGTCAGCCGCTCAGCTAAATCTTGCGCGTTAGTAGCCGCTTGCAACCCCAACGCTGTGACCGCCGCTTGCCGCACCTGGGCATCTAAATCCTGTAGAGCCTGTAGCAGAACAGCCGCAATTTCCGGCTGTTGGAAATTTTTGAGCGCCTCGATCGCCGCTACACGCAAGGTGGGCGAGGCATGATGGACTGCCTCTAGCAAAGACGGCACGATGTCTGGGTGACGAATTTGGGCCAGCGCCTGCAAGGCTAGCCGATAGGTAGATTCCTGATCCAACAGCGTTTGCAGGGGGGCGATCGCCTGGACCCCCAGACTAGAGAGAGCCGTGGCTGCCATGCCTGCCACTTCTTCATGGTCGGTGGACTTGATCAGATTTACCAATGCTTCGATGGCACCAGGATGCCCCAGGTTGCCTAAAATTCGAGCAATGAACCAGGTCAGTTCCCAATCTTCCGCAGCTTCGTCTTGCAGCAGTTGCACGAGAGGGGCGATTGCAGCTTCTCCAAAACCAGCAATAGATTTGGCGGTATCCCAACGGCTTTGGAAGTCCCCCAATTTCAGCGTGATTAATGCCGAAGACAGATCGGCCTCGGTATCCGGAGTATCAGACATATCTTCCAGCAGCGTATGAGGAGAGGACGCTGAGCGTTTTCTGGGCATGAGCGACCAATGGTGAAGAGTCAAGTCATGCAAGCATCCCTGCTGAATCAGGCAAATTCGCTAGGGCTGTAATCTTGCTATCCAATGCAGAGTCTACTTTAAATCTCGACCCTGCGACTAGCGTAATGCTGAATGACTTTGACAATGGCTCGACATAAAAGACGCTCATATGCAAAACCCACATGAGGCAATGCAATAAATTCATGATGCAAAATTTCTAGTAGCCTAAGATACGATTTCCCCTTGAATTCTTGAATAACTTAGTTGCAAGTAAAGAGAGATCGCCAATCGAAATCCTGCTCTATGAATAAATAGCTTTCATCTGTTTTCGTTGAACAAGTTCCTAAGTTTTTAACAGAAACCCCGAGGGTTTCAGCTTGATTAGCCTTCAATTTTGTAGAAGTTTATACTCTTTGAGTTGGATGAGTCCTAAATGGCAGATTGGCTACAAAACTCAATCACTAAAGGATTTAGAGTTCTAGTCACTCACATTTTGCAAAGCGATTAAGAGCAATTAAGACAGTTAAACACTGCAAAAATGGTGTTGACGCCATGTATTTAACAACACAAAGAGTTCCTTTACAAAATAGAAGTCTCTAAATAGTTGATTTGACCTTATGCCATTGCTGTAGATTTTGTTTACTTCCACTCAGGTCTAGATTTCAAAATTCGATCGCGTTGGTACAAAGATTCAATTACAAGGCGAAAGATGCGTCGTTTTGAGCAAAGTCAGTTCAGTGATTTTCCAGCCAGCCCGAAAGTTTTTGGCAGCAGTTTGGTATCAGATGCGTCGCTGTTTCAGCGTGGGATGACTAGCAAGAGAGTTGAATGTCTATCCTCAAAGCTCAGCCTAGGTCGGTAGCTTTAACTGAACCGATCGCCTGTGCATCCTCTCAAAGACTGAAATTTTTACCCACCATACAGTTTCCGCATGACAGAGATACAGAGAAAGCATAAAGTTTGAAGTTTTGTAACTACTGCTACGAATTAAGCCTTTAAACATCCTTAACCTGACAACAAATCGGATCTAATCGTGCAACCGCCGCCCTAGATCCAGGAGGACAACCGCTGTGACTAGTGTGATAGCTAACCAAGCTGCCAGCCTGAATAAGTTTGAAAAGCTCAAAGCTGAAAAAGACGGCTTAGCGGTCAAGCAAGAACTTGACCATTTTGCTCAAATTGGTTGGGAGGCAATGGATGAGATCGATCGCGATCATCGCCTCAAGTGGCTGGGCATCTTTTTTCGCCCTGTTACGCCCGGCAAGTTCATGATGCGGCTGCGGCTCCCCGCAGGCATCGTGACTAGCCAGCAAATGCGAATTTTGGCAGAGATCGTTCAACGCTACGGCGAAGACGGCAATGCTGACATTACAACGCGCCAAAACCTGCAGCTGAGAGGCATTCGGATTGAGGATGTGCCGGATATCTTCCGCCGCCTGAGAGAGGTGGACATGACCAGTATCCAATCGGGTATGGATAATGTTCGCAACATCACGACTTCGCCGATCGCCGGATTAGATGCCGACGAGCTGATGGATGTGCGGGAGCTGGCTCAGCAAGTTCAAAACATGATCACCAATCATGGTGAAGGCAATCCAGAGTTTACCAACCTGCCCCGCAAGTTCAACATTGCCATTGAAGGGGGACGAGACAATTCAATTCACGCTGAAATCAACGACATTGCCTTTGTGCCCGCCTTCAAGGGTGAGCAGTTTGGTTTCAACGTGTTGGTGGGCGGTTTCTTCTCGGCCAAGCGCTGCGAGGCAGCTATTCCTCTGAATGTTTGGGTGGCTCCCGAAGAAGTGGCGGCCCTCTGCCGCGCCATTTTGGAGATCTACCGTGACAACGGATTGCGGGCCAATCGCCAAAAAGCCCGTCTGATGTGGCTAATTGACGAATGGGGTTTAGAGGCATTCCGAGTCGCGGTTGAGCAGCAGCTCGGTCGGATTTTGGCAACCGCAGCAGACAAAGATGAGATGGACTGGGAAAAGCGGGATCACATTGGCGTGTTTCCCCAAAAACAGTCGGGGCTTAACTTTGTGGGCTTGCAGATTCCAGTGGGGCGGCTGTTTGCACCCGATATGTTTGAACTGGCGCGGCTGGCGGAAGTTTACGGCAATGGGGAGATGCGCCTGACCGTTGAGCAAAATTTGATTATTCCCAATATTCCCGACTCTCGGTTGGAAGCGTTCTTGCAAGAGCCGATTTTGTCCAAGTTTTCGCCCCATCCCACGCCGCTGGTGCGATCGCTGGTTTCCTGTACGGGAGCCCAATTCTGCAACTTTGCATTGATTGAGACCAAGAATCGAGCGATCGCCCTGATTCAGGAGCTGGAATCGGAGGTGGAGCTGACTCGCCCCGTCCGCATTCACTGGACAGGTTGCCCCAACTCCTGCGGACAGCCCCAAGTCGCCGATATTGGCTTAATGGGAACCAAGGTTCGCAAGGATGGCAAAGCGGCTGAAGGCGTTGATTTATTCATGGGTGGCAAAGTGGGCAAAGATGCCCACCTGGGCACCTGTGTGCAGAAAGGCATTGCTTGCGATGACCTCAAGCCTGTCCTGAAGAATTTGCTGATTGAGCAGTTTGGCGCTCGCAGCAAAGCTTGATATCTCAAGACTGGGAACCGGGCAGGGCCGCAAGCTAAATCCTTATTCCCTTTCTCGTCTATCCCCCCTATTTCATCAAAGACCTATTTCACCCAAAAGCAAATTTCTATGTCTAAATTGACCCGACGCAACTTTCTAATGACGGCTGGCGCAGCAACGGCTGCCACCGCTTTTATCCACGGTTGCACCTCCTCTACAACCACTCCTGCCGCCAGCGCCCCTAGCCCTGTAGCGAATGGGGATGTGCCAGAAACTGCGACGGCAACTCTGGGCTTTATTGCCCTAACAGATTGCGCTCCCTTGGTGGTGGCCAAAGAGAAAGGCTTCTTTGATAAGTACGGCATGACCGATGTTAAGGTTGCCAAGCAAACCTCTTGGGCCGTTACCCGAGACAACCTGGAGCTAGGGTCTGCCAACGGCGGCATTGATGGGGCGCATATCTTGTCCCCTATGCCTTACCAAATTTCAGCTGGTAAGAACAAGAGCAATAAGCCTATCCCCATGTATGTGCTGGCGCGGCTGAATACCGATGGTCAGGGCATCTCGCTGTCCAATGAGTTCAAAGATTTGAAGATCAGTACCGACAGTTCTGCCTTGAAGGCGCTCGTTGAGCAACGCAAAGCAGCCGGTCAGAAGTTTAAGGCTGCGGTGACGTTCCCTGGCGGCACTCATGATTTGTGGATGCGCTACTGGCTAGCAGCAGGCGGCATCGACCCCACTAAAGATGTGGACATTGTGGTGATTCCCCCGCCGCAGATGGTGGCCAACATGGAATCTAAAACGATGGATGCCTTCTGTGTCGGGGAACCGTGGAATGGACGTTTGGTGACGAAGAAACTGGGCTATACAGCCGTCACGACCGGCGAGCTGTGGAAAGGGCATCCCGAAAAAGCATTCTCCATGCGGGCAGATTGGGTAGACAAAAACCCTAAAGCAACCAAGGCCCTGCT
>DATNOY010000385.1:0-4417 GCA_036703495.1 Coleofasciculaceae cyanobacterium | reverse complement strand
GATTCTCTATCCCATTACCGCTGAAGGGCAAACCGTTGAGCAGACCCTGGATTACTTACAGGGCTACCGCAACTCTCGTCCGGTTCGGATTGGCAATCAGGCCGTCGGGCAAGTGCAGCTCGATGTTTACGGTGAAGTGTTGAGTGCGGTTCACTTTGCCTGGAAAACAGGAAAGTATAACCCGGCTGATCTCTGGGATGACCTGCGCCCCATGCTGGATTGGATTGTCGAACATTGGCAGGAACCGGGAAATGGCGTTTGGGAAATGCGTGGGGCAAAACGGCATTTTGTCTATGGGAGAGCGATGCTTTGGGTAGCCTTAGATAGAGGCATTGACATCGCAGAAACGCTGCATTTACCGGGAGATTGCGATCGCTGGCGACAGGTGCGCGACAAAATTCGGGCAGAAGTATTAGAAAAAGGTTGGAGCGAGAAGCTACAGGCGTTCAAGCAATCCTATGAAGCGGAAACGCTAGATGCGGCAAATTTGCTGCTGCCGATCGTCGGTTTCATTGAAGGCACTGATCCGCGCATGGTTGCCACGATTGATGCCACCCTTCAGCATTTAGTTTCCAATGGCTTGTGCTACCGCTATCGCAACACGGCCGATGGGGTCAAGGGTGAAGAAGCCTCGTTTGTGCTGTGTACGTTCTGGTTGATTAATGCACTGATTCTAGCAAACCGAGCCGATGAAGCGGCGGCATGGTTTGAGCAAATGCTGTCTCGCAGTACGTCCTTGGGGTTATTTGCCGAAGAACTTGATCCCAGCAGCGGTGAACATCTAGGCAACTTTCCGCAGGCTTTTTCTCACATCGGAGTGATTAATGTCGCGGTGTCGTTGGCGCACATTGGTCACACGGGCGAGGTTCAGCCTCAACATAAGGCAGCCGCAGATGCCGCCAAACGGGGTGGAAGTGGGGTGGCTGCTCAATCTGCTCAATCGTCGCGTTGAGGATTTTTTATGGTTCCACTTTGGTTACAGGCGAGCTTTTGGGGATTATTGGCAGGATCAGCGCTCCTGGTCGGTGCAGGAATTGGCTATTACGCAAAAATTCCTCAACGTTTGATTGCCGCAATTATGGCGTTCGGTGCAGGGGTATTGATTTCGGCTCTCGCGTTTGAATTGATGAATGAAGCGTACAAACGAGGGGGCTTTGACTCAACGGCTATTGGGTTTATCATCGGTGCGGCTGTCTATACCCTGGCTAATTGGTATCTGGCGCATCGAGGAGCCCGACATCGCAAACGGTCTGGTCAGCACCAGCCCAGCGAAGATGAAGCTAGCGGTAGTGGTCTGGCGATTGCAGTGGGTGCCTTATTAGACGGAATTCCTGAATCGATCGCGATTGGCATCAGCATGATTGAGGGCGGTGCTGTGAGTTGGGTGACGGTCGCGGCTGTTTTTCTCTCCAATGTGCCGGAAGGGCTGTCGAGTGCGGCTGGGATGAAGCAAGCAGGACGCTCACTCCGCTATGTTTTTGGCGTTTGGGGGCTGATTGCAGTGATTTCTGGAGCTGCTTCGCTGGCGGGATACTCCCTCTTTAGCCATTTCTCGGTTGATGTAATTGCGGCCACGATCGCGATCGCGGCTGGTGCCATCCTGGCGATGATTTCTGACACAATGATGCCCGAAGCCTTTGAGCAAGCTCACGACTTCGCTGGATTAGTAACAGTTTGCGGGTTTCTTGCTGCTTTTGTGCTGAGCAAATTGGGTGGGTAAAGCAATGAAGCCCATAAAGCAATGAAACCCAGAGATAGAGACACGACAGGCAGAAAACAACATTCAAATTAAACGTTAGAAATAGAAGCCAGAAAGAGAAGTCAGAAAGAGATGTCTAAGATGCCTCACCACCCTTATTTTTTCAGTCCTTTTCAGTCTCATCCCGATCGTCCCCTGTTTATATTTCTGCCAGGCATGGATGAGACTGGAAAAGATCTGATGACGCTTCAAGTTGCTCAGCTAGACACGGTGTTTGATGTTCGTTGCTTTGTGATTCCTGCGGATACCCTCGATAGTTGGGATGCGCTTGCACAGCAATTGATTGCGTTAACGCAAACTGAACTGAAGAAAACGCCCCGACAGGTTTACCTGTGTGGAGAATCGTTTGGCGGATGTTTAGTCTTAAACGTTCTTATCCAGATGCCTGAACTGTTCGATCGCATTATTCTAATTAATCCAGCCTCTTCCTTTCATCGCATCCTCTGGTTGGTTCTAGGCTCGTTTCTGCTTAATTGGACACCTCAGTTTTTCTACGATGTCGCCTCAGTCTTATCGTTACCCTTTTTGTCTCAGCTGGCCCGTCTAGATGCCACGGCGCGCCAGGCTTTGATGAAAGCTGCTCAAGATGCTCCTAAACAGACGTCTGAGCAACGGTTGGAGTTGCTCAGACGGTTCAGAATCGACGAAGGTAAGTTACAGAAGATCATTCAGCCTGTACTGTTAATTGGCAGTCAGGAAGATCATCTTTTGCCTTCTGTGGACGAGGCTCACCGATTAGCCAGGCTATTTCCTAATGCTCAGGTCGTCATCTTGCCTGATAGTGGTCATGCCTGTTTAGTAGAAACCGATGTTTCGCTAGTCAAAATTTTGCAAGATGCTAATTTTTTACTAGCTCCATAATCTAGGCAATGGATCGACCTGGAGATCCGCAAGCAGACCAGATCCACCAGCACGCCAATGAACCATAGCCATTACTTTTGTAGCGTATGTGATAAAAATCTAGCTTTTGAGAGATGTTCCCTGCTGCTTCTCGCAGTTCAGTATGAGTAATCACTTCAATGCCTTTGGGGATAAAAATTTTAGCAACCGTTTGAGTGGTTACACCAGCGGTTCGGGCGACAATTGGTTCTGGCGACAGTGGACTACAAATCAGTTTTCTCTTTAGAGCGATCGCATCATTCCAATCGCTTTTCTCTTTAGACCGATCGCATTATGCAAATCGCACCCTTCAAGCGGTAAAAGGATTGAGACTATGCACGAAACTCGCGACAGTATTGCAGATATTTGGGGAGACCGAACCCCGTATTTTGGTGAATGGCCGGTTCGGGTAGACGAACGCACGATTGCAGAACCAGATCACTGGGTACAGTCTGCCTGTGTCCTCTGCTCCAATGGTTGCGGCATGGATATTGGCGTCAAGGATGGCTTAATTGTAGGGGTGCGGGGACGGGCGATCGATCGCGTCAATCATGGCAGGTTAGGACCCAAAGGCTTACATGCCTGGATTGCAAATGACAGTCAGGAGCGATTGACAAAACCCTTGATTCGGCGCAATGGTCGCTTAGAGGAAGCCAGTTGGGACGAGGCCATGAATTTGATTGTCCAACGGTCGCAGGAGATTTGCGATCGCTATACCAGTGGGGCGATCGGCTTCTATACCAGCGGGCAACTGTTTCTGGAAGAGTATTACACCCTGGCTGTCCTCGGCAAAGCGGGATTGGGTACACCCCACATGGACGGTAACACCCGCCTCTGTACGGCGACGTCTGCCGCCGCCTTAAAATCGAGTTTTGGCAGTGATGGGCAGCCCGGTTCCTATACAGACCTGGACACAACCGAGGCGATTCTGCACGTGGGACATAACATTGCGTCTCAACAAACGGTGTTGTGGATGCGCATTCTCGATCGCCGCCGAGGCCCCAACCCACCCAAACTGGTGGTGATTGATCCACGGAAAACCGCAACCGCCAAAGAAGCCGATGTACATCTGGCGTTGAAAATTGGCACGAATGTGCCGGTGCTGAATGGCTTGCTGAATTTGATCATTCAAGCCGGACAGATCGATCGCGATTACATCGAAGCTCACACCCTGGGCTTTGAGGTGCTGAAGCAAACCGTGAGTCAGTGGACGCCTGAGCGGGTGGAACAGGTTGCCAATGTCCCTGCGGCCCAGTTGCGGGCAGCGGCGGAGATTCTGGGGACTGCCAAAACGCTCGTCTCCACGGCCTTGCAAGGGGTTTATCAATCGATGCAGGCAACGGCGGCAGCGTGTCAGGTCAACAATCTTCATCTAATTCGGGGCTTGATCGGTCGGCCGGGGTGCAGCATCTACCAGATGAACGGTCAGCCCACCGCTCAAAATACCCGTGAGTGCGGGGCAGATGGCGATCTACCCGCCTTTCGCAATTGGGACAACCCCGCACATGTGGCAGAACTGGCAAGGCTATGGAATGTCGATGTGAACATCATTCCCCACTGGTCGCCTCCCACCCATGCTATGCAAATCTGGCGTTACTGTGAGCAGGGTTCCATCAAACTGCTGTGGATTAGCGCCACCAATCCAGCCGTTTCCATGCCCGATTTATCGAGAATCCGCAAGATTTTGCAGCAAGAAGATCTATTCGTGGTGGCCCAGGATGCTTTCATGACAGAAACCACGGAACTGGCAGATGTGGTATTACCCGCTGCGATTTGGGG
>DATNOY010000384.1:0-7143 GCA_036703495.1 Coleofasciculaceae cyanobacterium | reverse complement strand
GATATAGCTCAGCGACAGCTAGAAACAATTCAGCGTGCTTTACAAACCCAGGAATTGCAAGTGTATGAACAACAGATCCAATTTGGCGACCAAATGCAGTATGAAGAAGTGCGGGTAATTTGCTGTGGAGAAAATGAAGTTCTGTTCATGATCCGCGATACTAGCAAACAGCAAGCTGCACTACATGAACGCAAACAGGCTGAAGACGCCTTACATCAGCTTAACCAAGAACTGGAAGCCAGGGTCGAGCAACGGACAGCAGCGCTTCGTGAAAGCGAAGAGCGCTGGCAACTGGCGCTACGGGGCAGTAATGCCTCGCTGTGGGACTGGAATTTAAGAACACATGAGATCTTTTACTCTAGTCGCTGGAAAGAATTACGGGGACTGTCTGATGATGAAGTGAACACTGCTGTAGAAGAATGGAATGAACGTATCCATCCGGATGATCGCGATCGCGTCTTGTCTGCTTTTGCCGATCATCTGGCTCAAAAAACCGCATTTTATCAGGAAGAATACCGGATTCAACACAAGGACGATACTTACATTTGGATACTCGATCGGGGGCAAGCCCTCTGGGACGAGATGGGTACTCCTGTACGAATGATCGGGTCTGAAATGGATATTAGCCGTCGCAAGCAGGCAGAGCTAGAAGCTCAGTTGTTGCGAGAGCGGTTACAGTTTGTGCTCTCTTCCAGCCCAGCGGTGATCTTGACCTGTCAACCCTACGGCAACTGCGCCCCTACGTTCATCAGTGACAATATTGTGACTCTAAGCGGGTATACTGCTGAAGAATTTTTGTCCGATGCTGATTTTTGGGCTAGACACATTCACCCTCAAGATGCCCCCCAGATCTTTGCAGGACTACCAACCCTGTTTGAGCAGGGGCATCATATTCATGAATATCGCTTTCTTCACAAAGCAGGACATTACCTGTGGGTTCGCAATGAACTGCGGTTGATTCGAGATGAGCAGGACAGACCAATCGAGATTGTCGGGTATTTAGCAGATATTAGCGAACAGCAAGCTGCACTTCGTGAACGCAAATACGCAGAAGAACAACTGTGCAAGAGTGAAGCTCATTTATCAGCAGCACAACGAATTGCCCATCTGGGCAGTTGGGAGTTTAATTTGCAAACTAACGAAATTTTCTGGTCGCAGGAAAACTACCAGATTTTTGGGCGCAACCTAGATAGGGGCAATCTGACCTACGAAGAATTTCGACAATACATCCACCCTGACGATCTGCCTCAAGTAGAGCGAGCCATTCAGTCTGTCATTAAAAGTAAGCAGCCTTTTGAGGCTGAATATCGCCTGTATCGCCCTGATGGGAGTCTTCGCTACGTCTCATCACGGGCAGAACCGCTGCTAGATGAGGTAGGGCAGCCCGTAAGCTTGGTCGGAACAATTTTAGATATCAGCGATCGCAAACAGCTTGAGCTAAATCTAAAAACCTCACAAGCAAAGTTGGTCAATGTACTCAATAGTGCCAATGCTGGTATTATTGAGAGCCGCCTGTTTGCGAATCGAGATTTTGAATATAACTATTGCTCTCAGGGGTGTGAGACAGTCTTCGGTTATACCCAACCTGAACTCATGGCAGACAAAACCCTATGGAAGTCACGAGTACTACCTGAAGATATACCGCTGATTGCAGCTTGGATAGACAATATCCTAGCTGATCGTCCATCAGCGACTTATGATTACCGCTTTTTTCATAAAGATGGTCGTCTGCAGTGGGTCTCATCAACCTATACTGCCTACCGTGAAACTGAAGATGTTTGGCTTGTTACAGCGGTTCATGTTGATGTCACCAAGCGTAAACTCGCAGAAGCAGCGCTAGAACAAAAAACTGAAGAGCTAGACCGCTTCTTCTCCGTTGCACTTGACCTGTTTTGTATTTCTGACATACAGGGACAGTTTCGACGGCTCAACCCCCAATGGGAAGTAACTCTAAAATACTCCCTTGACGAGTTAGAAGGGCAACCCTTCATTAATTTTGTTCATCCCGATGATGTAGAAGCTACGTTACAGACAGCAAAATTTATTAGACAAAACAAATCTGTTCTGGGTTTTATCAATCGATACCGTTGCAAAGATGGTTCCTACCGCTGGATTGAATGGCGCTCTACGCCATTTGGAAACGCTATTTATTCTTTAGCTCGCGATATTACCGATCGCAAACAAGCAGAAGATACCTTGCGACAGCAGGAAGAAAAACTTCAGAATTTAGTTAAAGAATTGACAGTAGCTGAGGAAGAATTGCGATCGCAAATGAATGAACTCTTGAAAGCGCAGAAAATCATCCAGCTGGAGCGTTCCCGCTACCAGGATTTGTTTAACAGTGCGCCAGATGCCTATATTGTCACTGATGTAACCGGCACAATACTGAAAGTCAACCAGATGGCAGAGCAGTTATTGGGTTATTCCAAAACCTACCTGGACAGTCATCAGTTGCTAAATTTTGTTAGTCAGGAGAGTTGGAGGCTTCTCAAAGAACGAATTGATCAATTAAAAAAGCAAACGTCACCCCAAAGCTTTCAAATCCACCTCCAGTCCTCTAAACAAGAAAAGATTCCAGTAGCTGTTCGGGTGGTTGTGCTATCGGATCCCCAGGGTACTAAAAGTTTGCGTTGGATTCTCCGAAATATTTCCCGTGAACAGCAAGCCGCAAGTCAGTTGCAAGAACTTTCCGACCGATTGACCCTAGCCATTCGATCTGGAGCAATCGGTATCTGGGAATGGGATATTTTGCAAGATGTCTTGATCTGGGATGATCGCATGTATGAACTCTATGGCATTCAGCGGTCAAACTTTAGCAACGCCTATGAAGCATGGATCAACGGTGTCCATCCGGACGATCGCTCAGTCGCTAACGATGCCATTCAACAAGCCTTGGCTGGGCAAAAGGAATTTGACATTGAGTTTCGAGTGATCTATCCCGATCAGACAATTCACTTTATCAAAGCCTATGGATTAGTTCAGCGTAGCGGGAAAAACAAGCCCAAGCGCATGATTGGTATCAACTTCGATATTAGCGATCGTAAACAGGCTGAAGCTCAACTTCAGCAGATCAATGAACGGTTGAGCCTGACGAATGCCAAACTCGATCGCGCTACCCGTCTCAAAGATGAATTTTTGGCGAATATGAGCCATGAGCTACGTACCCCTCTCAACGCAATTCTAGGGATGTCTGAGGGATTACAGGAGGGAGTCTTTTCCGCCTTAAACGATCGTCAAACACGAGCAGTTGCCACCATCGAGCGCAGCGGCAAGCATCTCCTAGAACTGATTAACGATATTCTCGATCTATCCAAGATTGAGGCAGACAAGCTAGAGCTGCAAACCGCTCCGGTTGCCATTCGTTATCTTTGTAAATCGAGTTTGACCTTTGTTGAACAACAGGCGATTTCCAAAAATATTCAACTAACTGTTGAAGGGCTTCAGCGACTACCAGACATCGTGGTTGACGAACGGCGCATCCGCCAAGTTTTAATCAATCTCCTCAGTAATGCAATTAAATTTACGCCAGAAGGAGGAAAAGTCAAATTAATGGTTCAGGCAGAACAGCAGAACAGTGAGCATTTTCTGAAGCTTTCCATCTTGGATACAGGTATTGGCATTGCCCAAGCGGATATAGCAAAACTATTTCAACCTTTTGTCCAAATTGATAGCAGTTTAAGCCGCCAGTATACAGGCACTGGGCTTGGACTAGTCCTAGTGCGTCAGTTCACTGAATTACATGGCGGCACCGTCTCGGTAACTAGTCAGTTGGAGCAGGGCAGTTGCTTTACAATTTGCCTCCCCTATCTAACGGAAGCATCAATAGATTTGCCCATGCTTCCGACCAGTCAGGTTATCTCCCTTGATTCTGATAATACCCGAGTGCTGGTGATTGACGACTCAAATACTGCCGCAGAACATGTCTCCCGCTATCTTGCGGAGCAAGAAATGCAAGCAATTGTGTATGCCAGTGGAGAAGGGGCAATTGATGAAGTTCTGCGAGTGGAACCTGCATTAATCATTTTAGACATCTTACTGCCCAGGCTATCAGGATGGGACGTATTGAGACAGCTCAAAGCACATCCTAAAACACGGCAGATTCCGGTCATTGTAGTTTCTGTTGTAGATGAGCGATCAAAGGCATTATCCCTCGGAGCAGTAGAGTCTTTGGTTAAACCGATTAACCGCGAACATCTCCAACATACTTTAGAACGGCTTCAGAATCCACATCATGACGCCCTATCACGTGAGTTGCTCATCACCTTTCCTGAATCTGCAAGCGAACCAATTTTATCCCCGCTGATTTTGCTAGCAGAAGACAACATAATGAATGTGATGACAATTTCCAGCTATCTCGGCGAGATTGGCTATCGCATGATCTATGCAAAAAACGGACAGGAAGCGGTAGAGATGACCCAAAACCAAGAGCCAGACTTGATTTTGATGGATATTCAAATGCCGGGTATGGATGGCTTAGAAGGGATGCGATTGATTCGTAACAATCCCCGATTTGCAAATCTACCGATTATTGCGCTAACCGCTTTAGCAATGCCTGATGATAACGAAAGATGCTTGGATGCTGGGGCAAACAGGTATATGACAAAGCCAGTCAAGCTGAGACAACTCAAAGAAGTGATTCAGCAACTGCTGCTAGAAGAGAAATCACTCTAGAGATAGAGAGTTAGTTTACTCGATTGCTCTGAAAATTAGTCTGATAATGGGTGTGAGATTTTATAAATTCAAAATTTCTAAAATCTCGTTGACTTCGTTCAGATTAATCAAATTTTCCTAGACCAAGATCAGTCATTTCATCCTAATGAATGATGGAAAGAAAAGCATTAATTCTGGTTGTTGATGATGAACCAGACAATTTTGAAGTTATCGAAGCTCTACTCGCTAGAGAAGACTATCAACTTGGTTATATTGCCAATGGAAAGCAAGCTCTTACTCTATTAGAGACTTTCTTGCCGGATGTTATTCTGCTGGATGTTATGATGCCTCACATGAATGGCCTGGAATTTTGCAAGAAATTCAAGGCGAACCCTCAATGGCAGCACATTCCAATCATCATGGTAACTGCGTTAAATGCAAAGGCAAACTTATCTCAATGCTTATCAGCTGGAGCAGATGATTTTATCAGCAAACCTGTCAATGGTCTGGAACTTCGATCCAGGGTGCGATCGATGTTACGCATTCGTAGACAATATCAAGAACTAGAAACTTTCAACGCCCGATTAGAAGCAATGGTGCAAGAACGAACGACTCAGTTACAGACGATGATTCTTCAGGATGCACTGACCGGATTGTCGAGTCGATCCTTCTTGCTGCAAAAATTAACTGAGATCTTGCAAGCTAGGACATCATGCTTTGCTATCGTATCTCTAGACTGCGATCAGTTTAAACTGGTCAACGGTTCCTTTGGTCATGCTATCGGCAATCAATTGCTAATTGCAATTAGCGAACGTTTACAGCAGCATCTTCGCCCTGGTGACATGTTAGCCCGGATGGGCGAAGATGAATTTTGTTTTTTGCTGCATCAAATTGAAGATAAAGCTGCCCTGGAGCGATTCATCCAAATCATATTGCGAAGCTTTAATACACCATTCTCCGTAGCCGATTGTGAAATTTTTATGACCGTCTGCATCGGAGTTGCATTGGGCAAGGGTGTCAATCAACAAGCCGAAGAACTTCTACAAGATGCCGATACAGCTATGTATCAAGCGAAGTTGCGTGGCAAGGGCAGCTATCAAATCTTCGATCGTCAGATGCATTTAGCTATGGTAAACCGTTTGAAGCTAGAACATGATCTACAAAGAGCGCTAGAACAACAAGAGTTTACCCTCTACTATCAGCCAATTGTGAATCTTCAAACCCAGGAAGTTGTAGGATTTGAAGCACTAATGCGCTGGCAACATCCTGAACGAGGCATGGTTTCACCAGGAGAATTTATCCCCTGCATGGAAGAAACAGGGCTGATTGTACCGGTAGGAATTATGGCGTTGAAGCAGGCATGTCAGCAACTCCATGCTTGGCAACAATTGGGCTGGACAGAGTTAACTATGAGCGTAAACCTCTCCGCACGACAATTTGCTTGCCCGACTCTGTTAGCAGATATTGATCACGTATTGGCAGACATTGCCGTTCACGCGACTCATCTCAAGCTGGAAATTACCGAAAGTGCGATTATGGATAATGCTGAAATGGCAGTTGCCCTGACGGAGGAATTGCGATCGCGGCACATTCAGATCAGCATTGATGATTTTGGTACAGGGTATTCTTCCCTCGGCTATCTGCACCGTTTTCCACTGGATAACCTGAAAATCGATCGCTCTTTTGTCAACCAAATTCAATCAGAAAGTCGTAATTATTACGTTGTTAACACCATTGTTGCCCTTAGTAATCAACTTAATCTATCTATCATTGCTGAAGGAATTGAAACGACTCAGCAACTTGAATGGTTACAACAACTTGGCTGCCAGTTTGGACAAGGCTATTTGTTTTCTAAACCCCTAGCAGCGGCTGAAATTGAAAGAATTTATTTCGTAAACGGGCAGCAGTGAGAGCAGTGTCAGATTTTGGGCGTTGGGCGATCAAACTGGAATGGAAAGTTTGCTAGCGGTATTTACAGCGGTTATTGCTTGAGTAACCCACACTTGATAGCCCAAGTGGGCATATGGCAACAATTCGTGTAAAAAAGGGACATTTGATCTGAAACCCTGATTTTGAAAAGAATTTGGTGGGTGCATCCCAGTCTTGCAAGTCTCAGTTTGAGAATTGTCTATTCAGATAAGCACAGCGATGGAGCAGAGCTTAAGGAACATTGTCTGATTTCCACTGTGCTCCTGAGAGTTTGAGGCGTGCCCCAGTCGGTTTGACGGTTGATTCAATGGTTCCCGAACTAATAGAAATACCTTCTGCCTGAAAATAAGCGTAATTGACAATTCCAGTCCGATGATTCGTGAGGTAGTTGATAAAGTTTTGGGCTTGTTCATCCAATCCATCAGTCACCTGTTTGATAGCGTCATCTACTTTTCCTTGCCAAAGCAGCGTTTCCACCATCGCTAAATCCTGTTTTGTTGCATTAATCTTGCAGAGATTCTCTTTCAGGTGGAACCAGTCTAAAATTTCTTGTCGTTGACTCTG
>DATNOY010000383.1:0-13862 GCA_036703495.1 Coleofasciculaceae cyanobacterium | reverse complement strand
TTGGCCGAAGCTGCGGCAATGTTGGGTGCAGCCGGAGCTGCGGGGCTAGCCACCGCTGGCGGAGCTGTTTGCGGCACTGGAGGAGCGAGATTAGGCAGGTTCACAGATGGGCTAGGCAGCGCCGCGCCCGCTGGTGGCGTTTGATAAATCGGAATATAGACTCTTTCTAAAACGGTAGAGGGACTAGGGCTAGGCGAAGCCCCCGTCGCGGCGATCGCAGCAGCATCGCGTTGGGTTTTGGCGTCTCGTTCAATCCGGTCGAGCGATCGCCCCACGTACTGCAAAAACTCTTGATTTTTCTGTTGTTTGAGCTGGTCTGCTGAAGGGGGTGCAACTGCAACTGCCGCAGGCTGAAGGCGATTGCGAAAATACAGCCAGAATCCGCCTGTAACCACCAGTGAAGCCAGAATGAGGCTCAGGAGCAGCGTATCGAAAGAGCGGGGAGACTTGGCAGGAGTGGTTGCCTCGCTGACTTCTGCCATTAGCGCTGCCAGATCTGCCAACTCTTCTTCAGTTTCAGCTTGCTCCAAAATTGAGGGACGGGGAGACAGCTTGGGAGCAGGAATGGTTGCCAGATCAGCTTCAGCAGGAGCACTCCAGAGGGTTTCTTGCAAAGGCTCAGAGGCATCTGGAACGGAGATTGGCTCATCCGCAAGGTCAACCCCGCGTTCTAGCATGCGCTCAACATCCGCAAAGATGTTGTCCATCAGCCGATCGGCAACTGAACCAAAATCGTCTTCAAATCCATAGTCCGCCCCATAGTCCGCTTTATTGTCCCCTGTATGGAGTTCGGCATTAGAGGAATCTACCTGCCCTGCCAGTGCAGGCTCGGAGGCATAGGAAACTGGGGCTTGAGACATGCTGGCATTCTGAGACATACGCGATCGCCTGAGCAACTGCTGAGTAAGAGCTGTGTAAGTTAAAGCCTGTATAGAGTGCCACGCACTCAGATCAGGATGGGTGTGGGGGCTGTGCCCCCAGCCAGGGGTTCCACCCCTGCACCCCGTCTCATCTGGATGAGGACTGCTATGTCAGTTAAAGCTTTATAAGTTAAAGCTTTTGCAAGTTGGAACTTAGGGCAGAATCATAACACAACTCTCCAAAGAGGAAGCGGCTGTTTAAAAGTTAATGGGTTAAAAATTAGCGGCTGCTTTCATCACGTCCGGTATCAGCGTCCGGCAAGGCTGAGGAACGTGAATTTAATCCAACCCAAAACTTAATTTTTGAAAGCGCGGCAATGCCGTGCTTTCAAAAATTAAGAGTTCAGTTTTAATTAATTCGTGATCAGGACAACACCCCAGCTGGGTGGGATGCGTCCACCGCATTGCGCGATCGAATTTCCAAATACAGCAGCAAGGCATTGACATCTGCAGGGTTAACGCCTCCAATGCGGGCAGCTTGCCCAATGGTTAAGGGTTTGACTTTAGCCAGCTTCTCGCGAGACTCCATGGACAGCGTGCCGATCGCGGCATAGTCCAGATCAGGTGGCAACGGACGATGAGCCTGGCGCGCAATTTGATCAATCTGGTTTTGCTGCCGTTGAATATAGCCTGAATACTTGATGTCAATTTCTGCCCCCTCGCGCTCGGCTGGAGTCAGCTCCGGGTTGCTGAGACGGTAGCGATCGAGATCGGCATAGTGCAGCCCCGGACGCCGTAGCAAATCCGCTAGCGTTACCGACCCTTTGATGGCTTGTTGGGTATCGGCAAAAATTTGTTGTCCAATCGGCTCATGTTCTTTAACCCGCGTTTCATGCAGGCGCTCTTTTTCAGCCGCAATGTTTTCCTGTTTGCGTGTAAACATCTGCCAGCGATCCTGATCAATCAAGCCAATCTCGCGTCCTAACGGGGTCAAGCGCTGATCGGCATTGTCCGATCGCAGCAGCAGCCGATATTCCGATCGCGAGGTCAGCATCCGGTACGGTTCACGCAGATCTTTGGTGCAGAGGTCATCCAGCAGCGTGCCGATATAGCTTTGCTCGCGCGGGAAGACGATCATCTCCTGCCCTCGACACAGCCGGGCGGCATTGATCCCGGCCACTAAACCTTGGGCAGCGGCTTCTTCATAGCCGGTAGTGCCGTTAATTTGCCCTGCACAGAACAAGCCCTCAACCTTCTTGGTCATCATGGTTGGGTAGCACTGGGTGGCAGGCAAGTAGTCATAATCCACGGCATAGGCTGGGCGCAGCATGATGCAGTTTTCTAGTCCGGGCAGCGATCGCAACATTTGCACCTGCAAGCTTTCAGGCAATCCGGTTGAGAAACCTTGAATATAGAGTTCTGGAATATCCCGCCCTTCTGGCTCCACAAAAATCTGATGCGATTCCTTGTCGGCAAATCGGACAATTTTGTCTTCAATGCTGGGGCAATAGCGCGGCCCTTTAGAATCAACCCAGCCACCATACACAGGCGACAGATGTAAATTCTCACGAATGAGCCGGTGGGTTTCGGGGGTGGTGCGGGTCAGATGGCAAGGGATTTGCGGCCGCTCTACCCACACGGCTGGATCAAAGCTGAACCAGCGCACTTCGGCATCGCCGGGCTGGAGTTCCATTTGGCTATAGTCTACCGATCGCCGATCGACTCTGGCAGGCGTGCCGGTCTTGAGCCGACCCGTTTCAAAGCCGAGTCGGTTTAAGGTTTCCGTTAACCCTACGGCGGCAAACTCGCCAGCGCGACCGGCCGGCATAGACTTGTTGCCGACCCAAATGACACCTCCCAAGAAAGTCCCGGTGGTCAGCACTACCGCCTTGCAGCCAAACGCCACCCCAAAATAGGTTTCAACACCAATGATTTCATCATTTTTGCCCAGTACTAAATCTGTCACCATGCTTTCGCGCACAAACAGATTGTCCTGGTTCTCAATGATGGTTTTCATCACTGCTGCGTATTCCCGCTTGTCGGTTTGCGCCCGCAGGGCCCAGACGGCCGGCCCTCGTGAAATGTTCAGCACCCGCTTTTGCAAATAGGTGCGATCGGCCATTTTGCCAATCTCGCCACCCAAGGCATCAACTTCATGGGTCAACTGCGACTTGGCCGGCCCCCCTACTGCCGGGTTGCAAGGTTGCCAAGCAATTTTGTCGAGGTTGAGGGTAAGCAGCAGCGTCCGACAGCCCAGGCGAGCCGCCGCCAAGGCTGCTTCGCAACCGGCATGTCCGGCTCCGACCACAATGACATCAAAGGAGTCTTGAAATTCAACCGCTGGATGAGAAGACAAATTGGCAAGCATGGGGCGATCGCGAAGGGTGCTGTTCTGATTTTAGCGGTACACTGCTGGCAGACTGAAGCAACGGGATTGAAGTTGGCAAAGTTGGCATTGACAGCTACATTTCCCATCCAAATCGCGGTCAATTCTGGCTTTGCATCACGCACAATAGAGATTGGATCAGAATTTCCTGGCGTCTGCATGCGTATCTGATGATGCCGTTGGGGCATCACAGCTTTTACGTTGCCTGGTGCCGGTCAGGGGTTCTTTTGATCCGCCGTTTTCCAGCCCTGTCCTCTCCTTGCGAATGAAACTGACCTCTGAACCCAAAGGGCTAGCCCACCCAGAGCGATCGCCTGAGCCTGCTGCAGGAATCACCCAATTACTCGATCGGGTTCACCCTCAGCCTGAAACTACTATCCTGCTGCTGGCGCTGCTGGTGGGCATGGGGGCAGGCGCAGGGGTGGTTGTGTTTCGGACTTTAATTCACTTCATTCATAGGCTGATGTTTGGAGAAGTCTCCAGCTTCTTTTCAGCCTGGGGACACTGGACATTGGCGCTGATTCCCTTCTTGGGCGGGTTGATTGTCGGTTTGTTGCGCTGGCGCATGCAAGACTTTGGCCCAGGATTAGCCAAGCTGATGGAGGTGGTGCAGGGCAATCGAGATGTTTTGCTGCTCAACCCAGTGACCAAACTCGTAGCTGCTTCCATCTCCTTAGGCAGTGGCGCTTCCCTGGGACCAGAAGGCCCCAGCGTTGAGATTGGGGCCTATTTCAGCTTGCTATTAGGACAGGCCTTGCAGGTCTCGCAAGAGCGGCGACGGCTGCTGCTGAGCGCGGGGGCTGCCGCCGGATTGGCTGCCGGATTTAATGCCCCGATCGCCGGGGTGTTTTTTGCCTTAGAAGTCGTATCAAAAACCACGTTTGCGGCTTCGGCCGCCAGCGCTGTGTTGCTGTCGGCAGTCGTGGCCGCCTGGATTGCCCAAATTGGCTTAGGCTCTCAGCCTGCCTTTGCATTACCCGCCTACGAAGTGCGGAGTTTGATGGAGCTACCGCTCTATGTGGGGCTAGGGTTGTTGGCCAGCGTCTTGTCTTTGCTGTATGTGCGATCGCTGAAGTTGTCGCAACGCTGCTTTCAGGGCGAGGTCGCTGGATTACGGTGGCTGGCGCAGATTCCCCAGCCGCTCCATCCCGTGATTGCAGGACTGTGTTTGGGAATTGTTGCCCTGTGGCTCCCCCAAATCTTGGGCGTGGGCTATGAGACAGTGGAATCGATGTTGCAGGATGTGCAGTTTCCCCTGCATCTGGTGATCTCGCTGCTGGTGGTGAAGCTGGTGATGACAGCCCTCAGCTTTGGTAGTGGCTTCGTGGGAGGAGTTTTTGCACCCGCCTTATTTTTGGGTGCGTCGCTGGGTTCTATGTATGGCAAAGTGTTGGCGATCGCTCTGCCTATGCTGCATGACTACATGGCATCTCCCCCAGCCTACGCCATGGTGGGCATGGCGGCTGTACTAGCGGCCAGCGTGCGGGCTCCCCTTACCTCCATTCTGCTGCTGTTTGAATTGACCCACGATTATCGGATTGTGCTGCCGTTGATGACTGCCGTGGGGCTGAGCATATGGCTGATTGACCATTTGCAGCCGCAGGTTGTAATTGATAACACGCGGGAGCCCCAGCCTATTTCTGAGCAAGCCCCTTCGATTGAGGTTCCAGAGATTACGGTTGCGGAAGCGATGCATCTGTCGCCGCTGCTTCTACCAGCGACGCTGCCTTTGGCGGAAGCAGGACAACTGCTGATTGCTCAACGTCACCGCAGTGCCTTAGTGGTGGGGGAAGAGCAGCAGCTCCTAGGCATCATCACCCTACAAGATGTCAATCGGCTATTAAGTCGAGCCAAATCAGACGCAGAAATCTCACTGCTGTTGAGTCAGCCGATCGAGCAGCTTTGTACGACCAAAATTTTGTCGGCCTATGGCGATGAACTGTTGACGGAGGCGATCGCTCGGATGTCAACTCGGGGGTTGCAGCAGCTTCCGGTGGTGACTCGGGAACCGCCCCAACAGGTGATAGGGTTACTCAGTCAGGAAGATGTGGTGTTGGCGCAAACGATCGCCAGTGCCCGCCAAACGTTTCAGCATCATCTGATGAACCAGTCCAGCCATCTGCCTGAAACGAGCCACCTGCCGGAAGCTGAGGCGTTAGAACCTTTACGCCTCTCAGAATTCAGCAATCAGGAAATCAAGGTCGCTGATTAATCAGGGCGCTGTTCTGGGCGAATTTAAAGAAGCGCTGGATGCCAATCGGTAGACTGTATGACTTGCATGCCAGCTTCTGCAAACCGTTGGAAGGTGGCATTTGCCTGATCGGTAAAGTCTACTACACCCGGAACCACGACTGGAGAAGTGCAATCTTCTAGTAAATAGACCTTTTGCGCCAGCTTTGGATCAATCGCCTGAATTGCTGCCAGTAGATCCTCAATGGTCCAGGCAACACAATGGCTTTTGGCCTGACCGGCAATCAGAATGGCATCATACCTGAGTAAGGTTTTCAGAAAAGCGCTATTTTTGTGAGCGATCGATCGCTGCTCCTGATCTTCCAGGATCTCAGGCTGGAGCACAGAATAATTTTCCGTCAGGGGGTTATTGCCTTTCAGCTCAAACCGGGTTTGGCTGCCTCGGGCCATGGCATGGAAAAAGCAGGCTTCCTCGACTGCCGAAACGATCGCATGGCCAATCCCCCCTAGCATAGAGTGGTAGGGCCAGATAGTCAGCGGATATTTGCCTGCTGCATCCAGTTGGCGCACGTAGTGCAAAGCGTAAGCCTGCAGGTGCTCGACACTCTGCCCGAGCGTGATGGCCACAGCCGGATTAGCCTGCCAAATACCCTGCTCTACATCTGCCAGGGTGATTAAGGTCATGGCCGGCGGATGTGCGCCCGCTGCGTTGACCCAAAATACGGAATGGAAGATTTGGGTAGCGGTATGCGTATCCATCGTCAGGGCAATATCGGTGAGAGTTCCTAAATTGCGGTAAATGAATTCGCACAATCGCTGATTATCTTCCACCGCTCCCCTGCCCGACCTGCCGCCGACAAATAGCTCAAACTCAGGCAAGCAAAAAGTATTTTGCACATCAATCGCCAGCAAACAGATGCGGTGCTGATCCTGGGCAGCAGGCAAAATCTGGTGCTGTTGGGCCCAAGCCTGCGCTGCTGCGGCTCGATCTTGATAGGGAACCCGCCAGACTTCCCCGACGGTTGCCGGATTGAAGTGGGCTGGAATCGGGAGCTGGGTCAGAGTATTCATGGGATTTTCCCTCTTTAATCAGGTCAACAGGCGTTCAGTCAACAGGCGCTCAGTTAACAGGCAAGACTGATGGAGCTGCGATCGAATTCATGTCCTGCACTTATTGGTAAATTCTACCATAATTTTATGGTAAAAACCACCAAAATGCAAAGAAGCGAGTTCTGAATTCTTAATTTCCTATACTAGGCTCGTATACTAGGTCTGGTGAACCGGCAGCAGCGACGCATGAATAGATTGAGATGGTTGGGATTAGGCAGTGGAGCGATGATCGGCACCATCAGTATGACGGCTGTAGCCTGGGCAGAGCAGCCTTTGTTTGTGGCTTACCCGCCCGATGGTCATGAAACCACGGCAGCCCAAATTTTTCTGATTGGCACCGCTCCCCCTGCGGGTGAAGTGACCGTGAATGGTCAAGCGATCGCCCGCAGCGCTGCCGGACACTTTGCCCCCAGCTTTCCCCTGCAGGTAGGCGAGAATCGCTTCACGCTGCACTATCAAAATCAAGAAGTGGTAATTCGAGTGAATCGGCTAGCCGCCACTCCTGCCGCGCCCGTGGGCACAGCCTTCGCTGTAGACTCTCTGACGCCCGCTGTGGATATCGCTCGCTTGCCCAATGAGCCGGTTTGCTTTGGGGCGATCGCGCCGGCCCATGCCAGCGTCTCTGTCACCCTGGGCAAGCAAACGATTCCCCTCCTGCCCCAAATGCCTGCAGCCGACCTGCCACCCAACTCGGCTGTCCTCACCTTACAGAATCAGCCCACCGTGACGCAGGCTAACGCTCAACCTTACCAGGGCTGCATCACAGGCGGATCATTATTGGACTCTATCACCCCTGCCTCCGGAGCCGCCCTGCCCCTGCCAAACGCGGGCTTGGGCTATCCTCAGTTTCAGCTCAGGTTGGACGGACAAACTGTGACCGAGACGGGCAAAGGACAGGTCGAAATTCTGTCGCCTGCCCACTTGCCGGTAGTAGAAGTAACAGCCGACCCCGGTACAGCTCGCACAGGTGCCAGCACCGACTATTCTCGGATGACGCCCCTCCCCAAAGGCACCCGTGCGGCCGTCACCGGACGGGAAGGCGAATGGTTGCGGCTAGACTATGGCGGTTGGATTAAGGCAGCAGAAACGCAGGTGATTCCCAATTCCGGGAGCCCGCAAACGTTAATTCGCAGCGTTCGATCTACCCAAGTGGGCGAATGGACAGAGATTGCCTTTCCCCTGCAAGTGCCGGTGCCCGTGAGCGTGCAGCAGGGCGATCGCACCTTCACCCTCACTCTCTACAACACCACTGCCCAAACCGATATTATTGCCCTGAGTCCTGATCCCATCCTGCAGCGAATAGACTGGCAACAGCTTGCCCCCGGACAGGTGCAGTATCAGTTGCAGCTCAAGTCGGCTCAGCAGTGGGGCTATAAGCTACGCTACGACGGAACGACCTTGATTTTATCGCTGAAGCATCCTCCTACTCTGGTCAGCAGACGCCTGCCCCTGTCCGGCATCACAGTGCTGCTCGATCCAGGACATGGCGGCCCCGAAGATTTAGGATCGCGTGGGCCAACGGGGTATCCCGAAAAAGACGTGGCGCTGATTGTGGCCAACCTGGTGCGCGATCGCCTAATAGCTCGGGGAGCAACGGTGTCAATGACCCGCGAAGGCGACATTGATCTCTATCCCAACGATCGGGCGGCCCTGATTAACCAAATGCAGCCGACGATCGCCGTGAGCCTGCACTATAACGCTCTGCCCGACGATGGCGATGCCGCCCATACCGCAGGCGTAGGAGCATTTTGGTATAACACTCAGGCCCATAGCCTGGCGACCTTTTTGCACAATACGCTAGTGCACAGGCTCGATCGCCCCTCCTATGGCATCTTCTGGGATAATCTAGCGCTGACCCGCCCCAGCGTCGCCCCGGCTGTCCTGCTGGAGCTGGGCTTTATGACCAACCCCAACGAATTTGAGTGGATTATCAATCCCAAAGCCCAAAAGCAACTAGCCGATGCGATCGCCGATGGCATTAGCGCCTGGGTCGAGCAAGCGGTCTCTACTGCTGGGCACTCGTGACGCAGTTAAACATCCGCAGCGTGGCAGCAGCAGCATAGTTGCGCTGCGCTTCGGCGTTGGGTGCAAAGTTGCTGCCAATCTCATTGACGGGAGAGGCTACCTTACAGTAGGTAGACATTTGGCTAATCAGCGCTGCACCCCAGTGCCCAGAAATATCACTAAACGGCGTGGGGGCAGACGCAGCAGGCGGCAGTTGCGGGTTGAGCTGCCGCAGCGATCGGCCATACTCAGCCGTGCGTTGCAAAATAGCCATCATCTCGGCGCGGGTGACAGGCTGCGTCGGGCGGAAAGTGCCGTCCTCGTAGCCGCTGACGATGTTGTTGCGTTTGGCAAACTCAATCTTGGCCGCACTCCAACGGCTGGCTTCCACATCGCTATAAGGACTGGCGGCAGCGACACTGGGCACACTAAAGGTAGTGCCGGGAATCCGCTGCAGCGATCCCAACGCCATTGACACGAGCTGTTCGCGAGTCAGCGATCGCTGAGGTCTAAAGGTACCATCTTCAAATCCAGCAATAAAACCGAGCTGAATGGCTTGCTGAATCTCGGCAGCATAGGTATCGCCGCCAATGTCTCGGAAAGCCAACGTTCCATCAGTCGGCAGCGGGGGTACGGCAGGGGGGACCACTACTGGCGGCGGCGCTCCGGGCGCTGTAGCGATCGCTTGGGGTGGGAAGGTGCCCTCGTAGGTGAGGTAGATATGTCCTAAAGGACGATTGTCTACCGTGCGCCGAGTAAACCGCCAGCCCGGATTGAGACTAATTTCAGCAAAATTAGGGGTGATGCCTTTGGTGTGGCCAATCTCAAACTCAGGGTTAGGACATTTGCTGTGATCTGGGTTAAAACAACCAATCGGATCGCCCATCAGCACCATGTCTTGATTGCGGCGAACAATTCGCACACTGTACAGCGTGGACACATCTTCGCCATTGACTCGAATAGAATAGCCATTAGCATCGATACTGCGCCCACAGATGCCCGTAAAGTCAAATGTGCTCAGCAAAGGTTCAATAATAGTGGGCGAACCTCCCAAAACGCTCCAACAGGGGCGCGCATCCGTGATCTGTTCCAAAATCATCAATTGATGCGAGGTGCCGCCTGCAAAAGGCGCAGCGATCGCAATAAAACGGCTCTGATCCACCTCTTGCTGTCCAAAGGCAGCAGCAAAGGCAGCAGCGGTCCAAGCGGTGCTTAAAGTAGCGACAGCAACCGCCGTTAGGCGTTGAATCCACAGGTTCATACGAGTGAAAATCCTAGCAACTTGGTAATGGAAAATTAATGGAGAATCAAATCATTTGAGGCTGCTCAGCCCCGAAAGCTTAACGATCTGGTTTTGAGAAATCAACCGTTAGCGGTCGCTTCGGGTAGAGTCGCTTCGGGTAGATAAATAACGACGGCAGTGCCCACAGCTGTCATCGGCTGCGTTGGACTGTCTATGACAGACTTAGCCGCAGATGCAGGCTGCGACTGTTCAGCTGGGGTTGCCGATAAAGCATTCTCTGAAGAACAAGATGTATCTGATGTATCTAAAGAATGAGACGTATAGGATGAATGAATGGGAGAATTTGATAACTCTGGTGAGGCAATTATACCGCTGGTGTGAGCCGGACTAAACACCTTAATTTCCCCTTGCATCTGCTGTACCAAGTCGCGGGCGATCGCTAGCCCTAGACCCGTTCCTGGAATATCTGTAGCCGCTTGCACCCCCCGATAATGGCGCTCAAACAGGTGCTCTAGATCCTGTTGTGGAATACCCGGACCCGTATCCAGGATAGCGATAGTCTGCCACTTCCCTGCCTTGTCCTCCAGTGTAGAAGGCTGAGATTGCACCAGCACTTTAATTTGTCCGCCAACTGGCGTATATTTCAGGGCATTGTCCATCAAATTACTCAGCACTTCCTGTAAGGCATGCACATCGACCTGGACAGGAGGCAATCCTGGAGAGATGTCTGCTTGGAGCTGAAGCTGGCGGTCTTGAGCGATCGCCTCTGCCGACTCCAGCAGCGGATTTAGCACCTCTGCAATCCAATGCGGTTCGAGCTGAATCGATCGGCCGACCAAGAGATTGGTGCGGCTGGCATTGAGCAAGGGCGGCGCTTGAACCAACAGCTTCGGCGGAACCAGAGGCTCCGGAGGACTCATTTCCGTACCGCTGAGCAGCCGGCTGAGCTCCGTTTCATCCAAATCAACCGCTGCATCAAATTGTTGGAGCAGGTCTTGCAGGCGATCGCTCTCTCGGACAATCCCCTCAGCCGCACTGCGATTGACATCTTCTGGGCGAATCCGCCGGGCCAGCAGCTTGCCAAAGGTGCGCATGGCAGTCAACGGGTTGCGAAACTGATGCAGCAAGTTGTCCAACAAATCCCGACGCTGCTCGCGGATGATCCTTTGCTGCCGCGCATCTTGGGCCAGCCACTGCGATCGCTGATCCAGCACACAACCCATGACGATCGTCTCAGCAATTTGCTCAATTTGCGATTGCTCAGACTCTGTCCAGGCCCGATCGGCCCTGGCAGTCACCAGTAATCCCATCACCACTTCTTCATGGATCAGAGGCAGCACCATTTGCTGCTGGCGAGAAAGCGCTGTTTCAGCCGCTTCCAGAGGATGGGCAGATTTGGAATCTGCCGGACTGACCGGGGAAGCAGGCAACAGGGTCAATTGCGGAGTTTGGGCAGAAGGCTGGAGCGATCGCACCGGATCATCCGCCCCAGGACTGCCAGACAGCAAAGAAAAAATCTGGTCTTCTCCCCAAGTCGCCACCGCTTCCGGATAGGCAGCAACCGGCAGCATCTTGGTATCCGTTGATTCTGTTAAGTCTTCAGTCAGGTAAACAATACTTAGAGCAGCTCCCAAGCCTTGCTTCAGCAAAGCAATTTGGGACTGACAGAGGGCAACAAATTCGGCACTAGCGGGCATCAACATGCGACAGGCTAATCCTGGCTCAGAAAAATAACAGAACTTTACATTTACTATCGTGAGCGCTTCAATCGATTTTTGGCAAAAATGGAGTAATCTGCGTCTTTAGTAACAATTTGACTTTGTAGCAAAGAATACGTAATATAGGATGTCTTTAGATTTTGTATCAAAAGTTTAAAGGAAGTTGAATTTCAGGTTTTAAGTCGATATACTTTGCACGGTCTTGGATTTTGTAACGACAGTTACAGAGAACCTAATTCTGGTAATTGTAGACAAGTTCGGAGGTAGGTTAGGTTGGCTAGAAGACGCAAGCGGAAGAGTCGTCGTCGGTTAGAGGGTCGCCGTATTCTGGAGCTAGTTCCCCAGTACAGCATCGAGAGCGGTGAAGATAAGCCTGTGACCGCAGCCCGTAAGTTTATTCAATCTGAGGGCATTGCCCCACCAGCACTGCTGCTGGTTAAGCGCAATGAGCATACCACGGATCGGTACTTCTGGGCAGAGAAGGGGTTATTTGGGGCTCAATATGTTGAAGAAAATCATTTCTTGTTTCCCAGTCTACGGGTTCCGGAAGATGATGCGGAAGATCTGGTGGTTGCCGCTCGCTAATCCCTGAGATGAGGGGGCTAGCAGCTAAACATCTGCTTCTTAAGGTTTGGGTTTCAGCAGTCTGGTTACAGGTTTACTGATAAACAGGTTTACTGGGACAAGTCGCCACAGAAAGGTCAAATCTTAAGAGTGCGGGTGCAGACTAAACTAGTTCACGAAGCTTTGGATTACAAATTTGAGTTGGCAGACTGCCAAACAACTTAATATCAGAAAGAATCGAATCCTTAATCTGCAACAGCGAGGTCAGCCCTGACCTCGCTGTTGCTATAGGTGGCTGTTGCTATAGGTGGCTGTGGGGTAGATGGCTGTAGGGTAGGTGGGTAATTCGACTCAGGCGGCAACCCGTACCGATCGCTAACGGTATTAGCCCATGAATCTCTTAACCGGAATTAGTAGAATCTGAATACAAATTTAGTTGCTAGCTGTATCCCCAGGTTGCCTTCAGCATAATGGTTTCCCCAGGAAATACAGTATTGCAAAATACAGCCGTTTAATGAAGGAAAACCCCTATGAACCAAATTAAAACAATCGGGCTATTAGGACTTCTCAGCGGGCTGCTAGTGGGCATTGGTTACTACTTAGGAGGCTCTAGCGGCGCTTTGATCGGGTTGATCTTTGCCGCAGGCACCAATCTATTTTCCTGGTATTCTTCAGACACCATTGCTTTGGCAGCCTATCAGGCTCAGCCGCTCGCACCGGATCAGGCTCCAGACTTATATAGCATGGTGCAAAAGTTGTGCGATCGCGCTAACCTGCCGATGCCCAGACTGTATCTAATTCCCACAGAAGGCGCAAATGCGTTTGCCACCGGACGCGACCCGCAGCATGCAGCCGTTGCCGTCACCCAAGGCATTATCAGAATGCTGCCTGCCGATGAGCTAGAAGCCGTGATTGCCCATGAACTCACCCATGTAAAAAATCGCGACACCCTGACCCAAGCAGTAGCAGCCACCGTCGCAGGTGCAATCTCCTACTTAGCTCAAGTGCTGCAATTTGGGGCCATGTTTGGCGGCATGTCTCGCAACGATCGCGAAGGCAACAGCAACCCGATCGCCCTGCTAGCCGCCATCATCCTGGCTCCCCTAGCCGCCACCGTCATTCAAATGGCAATTTCTCGGACGCGCGAGTTTGAAGCCGATGCCGGCTCTGCTCAAATTACCGGTAATCCCCGCGCGTTAGCCAGAGCCTTACAGCGCCTAGAAGCCAGTGCCCGGCAAATCCCGATCGCCGCCAACCCAGCCTTTGAACCGCTGTTAATTGTCAATGCCATTCCTAAACAAGCCTTCAGCAACCTATTTTCCACCCATCCCTCCACCGAAGCCCGCATCGAAAACCTGTTAAAGATCGAGCAGCAGCTTTTAGGAACCAGCAACCTACCCGAATCCCCACTGAGCTTCTAAGCTAACCGGCTAAAGAACGTGAATTTAATTTTGAAAGCGCGGCAATGCCGCGCTTTCAAAATTAAAAGTTCAGTTTTAATTAACTCCTGACCCGAAGCTGACCTGCACATCGACCCCTCTCCCCCCACTTCCCAGCACACCCATCCCCGATCGCCCCACCAATGCAACGCGCCCCATCCTGCCCATCCACCATCCCTTGCGGAGGGGGTGTGGGGGACGCGCCCGTCCCCTGCTGGGGGTTTGGGGGAACCCCCCAAGGCTGTTAGCAATTCTCAAACCCAGCTTTAATTTTCAAAACTTTAATTTTCAAAAGAAAGATAAAGACCGATCCGATCGAGAATTTCAGACAGCACAGATAACACGGAT